>NZ_JBDNLG010000005.1:0-55143 GCF_047718355.1 Ethanoligenens sp. | reverse complement strand
AAAGTAGAAAATTACAGGAATTTGTAGAGAAACAAGGTAGTCATTTTCATGCTAAAAAATGGACTAATTCCATTATATTTGATGACTGTTATTATAAAGTATTATTAGATAAGGTTACAGTATACAAAAATCTATGTAAATAGAAAAACCCTGCCGACCATAATGGTTAGCAGGGTTTCGTGCAATATGGGATTATCATTCAACATCCACCGTCACGCCAGACTTGAATTCCACGGTAAATTTGTCCTCGTAGACGGTGACCTTTTCAACGAGCCGCCGGACAAGCGACTCGTCATATTCGGTCAGGGTGGTGGGTTGCTCCCGAAGGAAGTTGCCCATGTCGGCGATGCGCTTTTTCAGCTCGTCCCGCCCGGCGCTTTCCAGCTGCAGCTTCTGCTTATCCTCGCGCAGGCGGTAAATCTCCTCGGCGACGTCCTCATAGTCGGCTCGGGCGCCGGTTCGCTTTAAAAGCTCCTCCTGCAGTTCGGCCAGCCGCTTATCGATGTCGCTAAGTGGCTGGCTTTTTTCGGATTCCAGAACGGTTTCAATGTTCCTTTGCAGGGTGGCGAGAAAGGTATCCTTGCTACACCATGTCTGATTGATGGCGGCGACCAGCACTTGCTCAATCTGGCTTTCCTGCACGGTGCGGGCATCACAAAACAGCCCGGTATTTTCAAGACGGCTGATACACCGCCAGACGATGGACTTCTTGCCACGGTTGTACCAATGAATCCTGCGGTAAAACTCTCCGCAGCAGCCGCAGAAAACGATGTTCGACAGGCAGTGGCTGCTGCTGAAGACTCTGTTCTTTCCATTGGGGCTGGTATGGACGATGCGACGCCTCACCAATTCTTCCTGCACCTGCATAAAAATTTCACGCGGGATAATGGCTTCGTGGCTGTTTTCCACGTAATACTGCGGCACAAGGCCGTTGTTCTTGATTCGCTGTTTTATGAGGAAGTCTACGGTATAGGTTTTCTGCAGAAGAGCGTCGCCAATGTATTTCTCGTTCCGCAAAATCTGACTGATATTGCTGGTGTGCCAGCGTTCACGACCCGCGCCGTTCAGGATACCGTCTGCCTCCAGCCCGCGGGCGATTTTCAGCATACTGGCACCTTCAAGGTATTCACGGTAGATACGCTTAACGATTTCGGCTTCCTCCGGCACAACCACCAGGTGCTTGTTTTCGTCCTTGGCGTAGCCGAGGAACCAATTGCAGTTGACCTGAATTTCACCCTGCTGGTAGCGGTATTGCAATCCCAGTTTGACGTTTTGGCTCAGCGACTGGCTTTCCTGCTGGGCGAGGGATGCCATAATCGTCAGCATGACCGCTCCCTTGGAATCCATGGTGTTGATGTTTTCCTTTTCAAAGTAAACGGGAATGTTCTTTTCCTTCAGCTGGCGGATGTATTTCAGACAGTCCAGCGTGTTACGGGCAAACCGGCTGATGGACTTGGTGATAATCATGTCGATGCCGCCCGCCATGCACTCGTCAATCATACGGTTGAATTCATCGCGCTTTTTCGTATTGGTGCCAGAAATGCCGTCGTCCGCGAAAATCCCCGCCAGTTTCCAGTCGGGATGGCCATTGATATAATTGGTGTAATGTTCAATCTGAGCGTCATAGCTGGTGGCCTGCTCGTCGCTGTCTGTGGACACACGGCAGTAGGCCGCAACCCGCAGCTTTGGGTTCTCTTCATCCGTGTTCGCCGAACCGGCATTTTTTCGTGCCGGAAGCACGGTGATACTCATCTTAGGTTCCATCCGCAAAAACCTCCGTTTCTATTAAACTGTAGGCGTACTCTGCCTGCATAAATGGGTCGTCAAACTGCTCCGTCCCTTCGCACAGGCGAAAGGCGGTGGGAAAGACGACCACTTTTTCTTCTTTCGGCTCCCAGACACGGCCGAGTTTTTCCGCACGACGGATACGCTCCGCTTCGGCGGCCGAAAAGGTGTCCAAGTCGATAATTGCCGGGTAATACGCATCACCCAGATAACGGGCATTCAGAAGTATTCTGGTGATTCCGGCATGAAATGCTTTGATGCCAGCCTTATTGGCAGCAGTTTCCAACGAATCGCCGGAAAGATAAGAGTGGAAGAGGGTTCTTACCTGTTCGGCAGCTTTCTCATCCAGCACAGCCAGCCCGTTTTCGATGCGGTAACCGTAGGGTATGTGGTCCATTTAAATCACCAGCCTTTCTTTTAATGTAATGCCGCATTTAAGCTCGAATCCGATTTCCGTTCGGGAATACACATGAATCCGCTCTACGAAGCGGGTGAAAAGCTCACCATCAAAGTCCTTCAGCATTGCGGCCTTGGTGGCGTACTGCAAAATTGCGCTGACCTCACTCAGGCTTCGGCTGTCGCTGTTCATAAAACGGAGGAGCGATTCCTTCTGCCGCTGTATCCGCTCGGCTTCCTGTAAAAGCTCGTTGTTCCCCTTATTGTAAACGGCCGGCTCCAGGTAGCCTTTGGTGAGAAGCCCCACAAGCACCTTTCGCTGTTCCGTGTTATCCTCGAGTTTTTTATCAAGCTCACCGATGCTTTTCAGGCTGGAGTCGAAGGTTATCCCGCGCAGGCTGACAAGCAAGGGCCGGAGTACGGTTTGATGCCCGAAAATGAGCTTATTCATCATCGTGACGAACGCGACTTCTAAAGCGGAGTCCGGGATATATTTCACCGGGCACTCGGCGATATCCGCGAGATGCGTAGTACAACACCACGCGATTCTGTGTCTACCGTTTGCATGGACACGGCGCTTAAAGGTGCCGCCGCAATTACCGCAGATGATTTTCCCCGAAAACGGGTAGCGGTTCTGGCTCTGTCCCTCACGTTTTTCGATGCCCTTTTCTCTGGCGCGCTGGGCAATGACAGCCTGCGCGGCTTCAAAGTCCTCGCGGCTGATAATCGGTTCGTGGTGGTTCTGGATGAGGTACTGTTCTTTTTCGCCGTTAATGCGGCGGTGGTTGAAGTGCTCGTCGGTATAGGTCTTCTGAAACAGTGCGTTGCCGATGTATTTCTCGTTATAAGCCATCCCTCGAATAGTTGACGACTTCCACCGACCGCCCTTCTTGCCCTTTAGGTCGCGAAGGTTCAGCTCCTTTGCGACTTTGCCACACCCTTTGCCGGACAGTATTTCGGAAAAGATAAAGCGAACCACCTCGGCTTCCTCTTTATTCACCACCAGCTTCCCGTCAACAGAATCGTAACCGTAGGGTGGGCTGGATATTTTGTAGGTGCCGTTTTGAAAGCGGCGCCTGACCGACCATTTGTTGTTTTCGGCAATGGACACTGACTCGTTTTCGGCCAGTCCACTTAGGATTGAGAGCATGAGCTCGTTTTCCATTTTCCCGGTGTTGATGTTTTCTTTTTCAAAGAAAATGAAAATCCCGAGGTTTTGCAGTTTTCGCACCAGCTCTAGGCAGTCGGTCGTGTTTCGAGCAAAGCGGCTGATGGACTTCGTGACAATAAAGTCGATGTTTCCATTTTCACAGTCGGCGATCATTCGAAGGAGTTCGCGTCGCTTTTCCGTTTTCGTGCCCGAAATACCCTCGTCGTAATAAATGCCTGCGTATTCCCATTCCGAGTTTGCCCGGATGAAGGATTCATAATGCTTAATCTGTGTCTCCAAGCTTTCCAGCTGCCCGTCGGTATCAGTGGAGACACGGCAGTAAGCCGCGACGCGCAGCTTCGGTTTTTCAGATGAAGCCGTCGTATTGGGCATGATTTTCGTTACCTTTTTCAATTTGTCACCTCCTTGTCAGCATGTCATATTAACTCTGAATGCGAGTTATAGCAACGGTTTACGGGCATAATTCCGGCCAGCATAGGAGAGAAAGATTCGCGGTTGAGCGCGGTTATCTTGTCGAATTCCGACAATGAAATCAGTCCCTTATCCAGCATTGCTCGGAGTATCTGCTGTGCCCTTACATAGTCAACTTCCCGCCGCAGGTGTTCCTGCGAAACAGGTTTCTTTTTAAGGGTAACTTCCGGTACTGCGTCAATTATATTGGCCATGTACTGCTTCCTCCAGTCCGAGGCTTCTGTCCTCATAACTCACTGGAAGATTTCAGGCCACTTGGACGAAAAATGAGCAAAAAAATATAGCCCACCGAAGAAAAAATCCTCGATGGGCTTAAAAACTTATGGCTATTTGTATTAAAAATCTTGTTACGCTTTTCGGATGCTATCCTTATGCACCCAACCCAAGCCGTTGTCCAGCAGGTACGGGCACTTGCGTTTGAGATCGACAATGCGGGTAACGGTACAGGTTCTGTTCTGAAAAGTTCGCCCTTTCCCGCCGCCGTAGCTGTCAGCGTAGACCGCGCCGTTTAGAACGACCCGGTCGCCGACGGAAAAGCCGGACGGAGTAGGAGTCGGGACGGGCGTCGGGACAGTAGCCGCGAGCAACTTTCCAACCTCGGTGCGGAAGGTATCCATGCTCTTCCCAAACCTCGGGAACCAGTGCATCACATCGCCGTGATTACTGGCAATCCCCAGCTTGTAGCCCTCCGAATGGCAGATGACGTCTTTTTCAGTCAGCCCATACTGTTTGCAGAGGTAGGCGCACAATTCGGCGGCTTCCTTGTATATGGTGTTGAAATACGCCGCGTCCGTCAGACTGTCCTCACAGATTTCAAAGGAAATGTGCGTGTCGTTGCCGGAACCGCCGCAATGCCAGCCGCGCATGTTCCAGGGCAGGGTTTGGTACGCCGCAACGGAACCGTCGGCCAGCTTGCCGATGAAACCATGGATACAGACCTGCCGTCCGTCCGGCGTATTCTGGTTCCAGTGGTTGTTGTATTGGTTTTTGCCGAGCAGTCCGTCGTCGGGACCCACATAGCGTTTGAGGTTGGGGTTATTCGCCCCTGTGGAATGCACCATGATGCCCTTCGGTGTGATGGTGCGGCCCGCCTTGTAGCAGGCATTGTTCGTGAGAATGAGTTTATGCAGATTCATTTATTTGTCCCCCTTTTCACTGCGGTCGTGAAGTTGCTCCAGAATATCCTTGAGCTGCTGCGGAATGGGAAGCCCCAGATGCCCGGCGTTTTCCAGCATCGATACACCCTCGTTGGAGCAGTAGAAGAAAATCACAGCCGTGCGTATCACCTCGCCGTTGCCGAGAAGATAGATGTCGATGATATGCCCGATGCCGACCATGACAAAGATCAGCACCTTTTTGCAGATGCCTTTGAAGCCGACCTCACTGGACAACTTTTTGTCCGCGATGGCGCACATGACGCCGGTGATGTAGTCGGCGACCACAAACACGAGCAGTGCGTAGAGAAAGCCGTCAAAACCCCCGACAAACCAGCCGAGGAAGCCGCCCACCGCCGCAAGCCCTATCTGAATCCAAGTCCATACTTCTTTCATTGCAGGACCTCCGTTCTTAAATTTGTGTATAAAAAAGCGCTCCCACCATAGCGGGAACGCTGAAAAAAGTGTTGTTCAGCTACAGGGATAGGAGCAGCTCTCTCAGCTGATTCATGACCGCCGCTTTGGGTCGACCGGTGCCGATGGGCGACCATGTTATGGGCGGAATATCGAAGGTCGAGGAGGAATCGAAACCGTTGATCACCGCGACGACAGGTTCAATGGCCTTTCGAAGCTCCGTGATATGAACCGGCCAATTTTTAACCGCCGTCTTTCCAGCGGCAATTTCCTCGCTCCACGTCGCGGGAGGCAGGTTGTAATAGCTTCGCGCCATATTGACAGCGGTGCGGAGCGTTTGGATATGAGCGGCTTTCACATGGGTTTCGTTCGCGGTGATTGTTTCGAAGGGCGTCGGCAGAACCGTGAAAGCGCGTGTCACCTCGGGGCTTGTCGACTCGGTGTCGCTGTCGAGACAGCGGATGGTGATGGAATGGCTTCCCGCCGCCAGCGTTTGCGGCTGAAATACCGTTTTAACACCGTTGCCGAGGTAGCCGCCGGCGGAGAACCTTTCGGGATTATCCACGCTGTTGATCCAAGCGCCCGCGTTGATTTTTACTTCCACCATCTGCGACTGACCGTCCGGTTCGACACCCGTTGTAATCAGAAATCGCGGGGTGGTATTGTAACTGGAAGCGCCGGCCACCGGGCAGACGATTGTTGGAGCGGTCGGGGGGCTGTTTTTCTTTACCGCCCCGCTGACGACATAGCCGGAAACCGAGTCTAAGGTATCGGTTACGCTGATACGGTAACGGGTATATGTCCCGGCTATCTGGGAGGCGTTCGCCGTATACGTTCCCGAGGTTAAGTTCGAAACAACGATTGTCAAAGCTTCGTATGCTGACCAGTTTGTGCTGTCCGTGGAGGTTGCGCGCTGAATAACATACTGTTTGATGGCACTCGTACCCGGTGCAGCTCCGCTCCACGTGAGGGTTACAACGCTCCCTTCATAGATTGCTGGGGCGGCGGCAAAGGATACCGGAGGTGTTGGAAGTGTGTTTTTTCGTACGGTATTGCCGGACACCATCCAATCGGAATAGTAGCTTTCGCCGGCGGCGCCGCAGGTTCTCACTCTGAATCGGCGGTAATTCCCCCTTGTGCCCGGTGGACTGACGCTGACGCTGTTGCTTGTCGCGGTGGTGCTCACCGTCATCAGGGCCGTCCAGTCTCCCCAGACGCTGTTGTCGGGCGAGTCGCTGTATTGGATTTCATAGGAGGTGATGGCGTTCCCCGCGCCCGGCATCGCGCCGCTCCACGAGAGGGTAACGTTTCCTTCGGCCAACGCCGCGCTTACCGAGCAAAGTGTCGGCGCGCCGCAGGCCGTGACATCACAGAAAATGCTGTTGCTGATGACTTCCGCCGAGTAGACATCCAACGCGTCAATTGTCCAGACGCCGAATTGCGTATACGTTCCCGGCGTGCTTGAGACAGCCGGGTTATAGCTGCCGCCGCTGGCCGACAGTGTCAGCGTGATTAGTACATTCCACGCGCTCCAGGTGTTGTTGTCCGTTGAAGCGCGGCTGGCGATCTGATAGCCCTTGACCGTGCTGGTGCCGCCCGACGCCCCACTCCAAGTCAGCGTGATCGTCTCGTTGCTGTAGGTCGCGGGTGTGGCAACCGCCGACGTCGCGGGCTTCGGCGCCGTATTTCTGCGGACGGAGTTTGTGGATACTTTCCACCCCGAGTAATAGCTTGCTCCCGCCGCGCCGCGTGTGCGCACCTGGAATCTGCGGTAATAGCCACGTGTCGGGGACGGCGCAACAGCTACGCTGCCGCTGGAAGCCGTGGTAGTCACCGTCGTCAGTGCCGCCCAAGCTCCCCAGGTCGCGTTGTCCGTGGAATCGCTATACTGGATTTCATAGCTGGAAATCGCGTTGCCTATGCCGCTTGAGGCTCCGCTCCAGGAAAGCGTCACGTTTCCCTCAGCAAGTACCGGGCTGACCGAACAGGAGGTTGGCGCACCGCAGGCCGTGGTCAGAAGCTCCGAGCTTTGCACCGTGTAGCCCGAATTATCGATGACCCCGGAAGAAAGCGACAGCCGCCCGTCCGACACCACCTGAAAGCGCACGCCCTGCGCGGTGTTTCCGGCCGTGGAAGCGCAGGTGACCGTGACATATCTGAGTCTTGCCCCGGTTCCGTCCCAATCGTCGCCGTCCGCCGCCTTGATACGCACCTGCGCCGACGAGCCGTTGACCGTAATGGTGCAGAGCAGGGCGTAGCCGCTGTGAATGTAGGAGCCGGAGGAACCCAGAGCGGCGGAGATGGTAAAATTGTAGGTCATCTGGCTGTTGTTCGGCCGGCTCTTGGAATAGGTAATGGTGTAATGGACGGTCGGGCCTGAACCCGCGTTCAGAGTTACGCCGTTAATATCCGCCACTGTTGTTCACCCCCTTATTCATAGATTCTGTCACCAGCGAATTGACCAGTCCGCAAAGGCTGGTGTTCAGCCGGGTATCGGTGATGTTGTTCGCGACGATTGACGTGGCGGCGGCCGGTACCAGCACGTCGGCGATGCCGAGTTCATAAACGTCGCTGGTTCTTGTCAGCGCCGGGGCGGCAGGTGTCGCGGCGGGGGTACCAGCAACAACGGCAAGCCGAATGCTCCGGCTGACCTTGCTTAAGCGAACCACGACCCGGTCAATGCGGGGATTGCTTCCGTTCGCCGTGGTGAGCGCAAGGTTTAAGGCGTCCGTGTTCTCGTACCGGTAACCGCTAATCCACGCGCCGCCCGCCGCGACGCTTACCGCAAGTCCGCTCCCCGGCGTCGCCTGCAGGTTGCTTGCCGTCGCGTAAAATACGCCGTTTGAGACGAGACTTCCGAAATACGCCGCGAAGTCTATCGCGTCATAGACTCTGTCTCCGTCCGATGAGTTGAAAAATCCGCTTTTCTCCATATTGCTTTCCTCCCGTTAAGCCCTAGCGTAAGAGCAAGATATCAGGTAATAACCCGTGGGCAGTGTGGACGAGGCGGCATTTGCCACCACGCCGCTCGCGCTGATTGTAATCGGCATATTGGTGCCGCTGCCGCCAACAGCCGTCGCCACGGAACGCACCGTCGCGTAGGGGTAAAAGTTCGCGTTTGTGATTGTAAGGATCGTGCCGCCGGAGGCCACTCCCGAGGAACCCACGTTGACCTGCATTCCGATGGAAACGACGCCCTTATTCACAAATGACATGTTCGCGCCCACCGTGACGCCGCTTCCAAGCGAGTAGGTAATCGAGGCGTCGGCCTCTTGAGCGATTTTCGCGGTAGTCACAGCGCCGTTCGCGAGCCGCGCCGTGGTGATCGGCTCATTGTTGATATTCATCCAATTCGCCGCGCCCGACGGATTGTTGTATATGAAAATGGAAATTACGTAAAATGTCATGGTATTGCGTGAGATAAAAAAGCCCATTGCCCGCTGATAGCCGGTTCCTGTGCTGTCCCCGTTGTATTTCACCAGAAAGACCTGTCCATCGTCGCTCGGCTGGTCGCTGAATTTATTGCCGCTCCATGAGGTGAAGTACAGCGAATCGCCCGGCTCCATATGGCGCAGGGCGTATTGTCCGGCCGATATCGTCCCGGCGCCCACGGTTATTTCAAGCACTGGCAGCTTCCCGAACAGGTTGTTAACGGTGGCGGTGAAGGTATCTCCTTGAATATCCGGGTCTACCTCCGACAGATTTCCCAGCGTTCCCGATACTGCGTCAAGCGCCTCGGTGTATCCGTCGCCGAAGTCCGATTTCTGCAGGTCTTTGGCATCCACAAAAATTTCACGCCGGGTTTCGCCGGTACCGCTTATAATGGCGGCAAACGTGCGGCTTTCTCCTTCGCCCTCGCCGCCGATAAGCGCGGTATTGGCGTAATCCGCAGCGCTCTCGGTATAGCTCTGCTCCGTCAGGTTCTCGTACTCCTTGGAGAACACCGCCTGAGAGTCGGCACCCCTATACAGCGCCACAGTAAAAACGCGTGTGGCCGGAGTAAACACGGTCTTTATGCCAATCTCCGAAGCACCGCACAGCTCCGTCACTGCGTCCATCAGATTTTTGTACGATATCTGGGTGCTGACGGCCACGCCCAGACTCGGGGACAAAAAGGCTATGCTGCCGATTCGCCGCGCCGTTTCAGCGGGACTGATGAGATGATTGTTTAAAAGCTGTTAGCGCAGAGTATTGATGCCGGCGGCAAGCTGAAAGAACGCCGAGCCGGTATCCAGCAGTGAGAACGCGTTTGTTTCTGTGCCGCCACCTGCGCTGACAACGCGCTTGCCCGCAAAATGGGTGTAAACCCGCAGCTCATCCCCGGCGTTCATCGTCGTGAGAATGCGGACATACTCCCCGGTGTCCATGTTCAGCAGTTCAGGATTCGTCACCGTTCCCAGCGCGTGGAACACAATTTCACAGCCGCAGGAAACGTCGCCGATGTTGTCCACTGTGATGATCTGGCTGGGCTGGCGCATCCCAAATTCCATGCCGCTTTCGTGTATCTCCAGTTCAAATTGGAACTTCGGTATCCAGGACGCCAGTTCCTCGCGAATTTCCTCCGGTGTCTCAAAGAAAGGCGACGGGCAGAGCAGGCTGACAAAAAAGCTGGGTATCCGATGGCGCGTGGAAACCGTAAACCCCGCCTCCTCTACGACGCAGGCGATCTGCCGCTCCCGGTACAGCAGCGTCCCGCCCACCTTGGGGCTGAATATCTGAAGGAAACCGTGTCGCCGCGCGTAGGCTTCATCAGGAGTGTCCGCTATGACCGTGCCTTCCAGCGTAATGTTGCGCATATCCAGTGTAGACGAGATGTAAAAAGCGCCGTCCTGATCCGGCGCTTTAAACGTGTTGACGGTTTGACGAATATCGCCTGTACCGTTTATCTTTTGAAGAAAATACGGACGGCTTTGTTTCAGCGTGATGCTTTTGCCGTTCGCGTTTACATAGGTCAGTTCCATAGCCGTCCCTCCTTAATACTCCAGCGCCAGCTTGCGCGAAAGGTTCTTGAATTCCCGCGCCAGCTCCTTTTCGGACAGCGCCTTCGGCGTCACCACGGAAATGTTCTGTATGATGTTTGTGCCGGAAACAGCGCCGCCTTGCCCGGACACGCTGCCGGTATTGACATCGAAGCGTGTGGGGATGGCGTTCTGCATATCCAGAGAGACGGCGGGCATCGCGTCCTCAAAGCCCACTCCGATGCCTTCACCCATGTTTTTGCCAAGTCCTGCAAAGAGCGTCGAGGGAGAGTGGATGCCGAAAAAGTCCTTGATGCGATCCACAATCCCACCGAAGAAGCCGCTGATTTTGTTCCACAGCCACGCGCCCGCGTCCGAGATGCCCTGCCACAGCCCCTTGATGAGGTTGCCGCCGACCTGCGCCATCTGGCCGATGTAGCCGGTAAAAGCGCTGACCAGCCCCGCGACAATCTGCGGCACCGCCTTGACTACGGCGGCGATGATTGTCGGCAGGTTCGCAATTAAGGCAACCAGCAGCTGGACGCCCGCAAGGATGATCTTGTCGATGTTCCCAACGATGGCGTTTACCAAACTTCCGACAATCTGGGGGATAGCCTTTACAACCGTGGTGATGATGAGCGGCAAGTTTTGAATTAAGGCGATAAGCAGTTTCACCCCGGCGTCTATGATCAAG
The DNA here is from genome assembly GCF_047718355.1 of Ethanoligenens sp. Taxonomy (NCBI): domain Bacteria; kingdom Bacillati; phylum Bacillota; class Clostridia; order Eubacteriales; family Oscillospiraceae; genus Ethanoligenens; species Ethanoligenens sp. Next base: position 44,100 of record NZ_JBDNLG010000005.1, on the reverse strand, counting down.
GGGATCGCGCCGATCACGGCGGTGATGATGCCGTTAATAATCTTCGGAATCGCTTTGACCACGGCTTCGATAATGACTGGCAGCGCGGTTACCAGTGGCACCAGCAACTGAATTCCCACATCGATAATTTCTGGGATTGCTTCGATGATAAAGTCCACGATGGCTGAAATAATGGCGGGCAGGGCGGCGACTAACTGCGGAATCGCGTCAAGCAGACCACGGGCAAGCCCAAGGATAAGCTGCAGCGCCGCTTCAAGAATCATGGGCAGGTTATCCGTCAAGCCCTGAACGATGGTTGCGACCGCGCTCACCGCCGCCGGTATCAGTTCCGGCAAAGCCGAGCCGATGCCGCTGACCAGAGCCGTCACCAATTGCACCGCCGCGTCGACGAGAAGCGGGAGGCTGTCAATCAGCGCGCCGACGATGGTCATCACCGCGTCCACGGCGGCGGGGATAAGCTGCGGCAGGAGCGTCAGAATGGTATTCAGCATCTGTGTGAACAGATTGACCACCGTAGACAGCAGTGTGGGAAGCAAATCTCCGACTGCCTTTAAAATTCCGTTGAGGGCGGGCGGCAAAGCGGCGACGATGTTCTGGATAACCGGCGTGATGTTTTTCACAACGTTCTGGAACGCGTCCACCACGTTGCCAATAAGCACTTTAATATCCGCGTCCGCGTTGCCAAGCCCCGCCATCAGATTGCCGATTGCCGACTGCATACCGGCAATGGACCCGCTTATCGTTTCGGTCGCTTCCTTGGCGGTTGTACCGGTGATGCCCATTTCTGTCTGTATGACGTGGATTGCCTCGGCGACGTCCGCATACGAAGAGATGTCATATTTAATGCCGGAGAACTTTTCGGCATCGGCGAGCAGCCGCTCCATTTCGGACTTCGTGCCGCCGTAGCCGAGCTTCAGGTTATCCAGCATGGTGTAGTTTTGTTTGGCGAAGCCTTGGTAGGCGTCTTGTTCAGCTGAACCTGCCAGTTCTGGGTACGGCGGTCGTTTTCGCCGAAGGATTCGGACGCGTTGTCAAGGGCGGCGCGCAGGGTTTCAATTTTACCCTTCTGCGCGTCAATTTCCTTATTTAAGACTTCGTTGCGGGAGGTAAGCGCCTGCGCGGATTTGTCGTTTTTGTCAAACTGACTGGTGACCAGCTGCATTTCCGAACCGAGAACCTTGAAGCTCTGGTTGATATCCGAAAGCGCCTTTTTGAATTCCTTCTCGCCCTCGACACCTATTTTTAGGCCAAAATCGTCCGCCATTTGTACTCACCTCCTAAAAATCAGTTTTCCGTTTCTATTTGTTATATGTGTCCCAAAGCAGCTTCCCATCCATATTCAGCGCATATTTAACGCCGTTCCAGTCCTCCAAAAGGATTTGGTCGTTTTCTATACAGAAAGCCGCTCGATTTCCATCTTGGATCACCCAAATATCAGAACCGTAAAAGCTCCATACCCGCTGAAAATCCTTGTCCAGACGTAAAATGGAAAGCTCTCCATGGACAAGATATCCCTCGATGATGGGATAAATAGAAAAATAGGTTTCGTCGCCGATTGATCTATGCTTCACAATGGACACATCTAATAGATCAAAGAGAACAATCTCGTCATCCATCAGGACAGTGAGCAAGGAACCCTCCAGGACTGCACAACGCTCTGCGTCTGCGAAAAAGGAACCAATGAGAGCGACACACGTTTCACTGCGCGCCGTTTTTACCCGTATGATGAAAGCCGCATGAAAGTCACTTTCTATATATCCGTGAAAATTGAATACGCGGCTATATGTTGGCGTTTCAACTGATCGCAGCGGATAATCTGATTTGGAGATGCTTATTCGATACACCTCGTTTGATAGGATCATTTGATTACCTTCCTTTGCGATCAGCATTATTATAGCCTAACATGTCAAAAAACTAACGAGATCATAAGCATATGGTTTATCGCTGTCGCACCATACTACTGTAATAAAGATATTTTTTCGATAAGGCCTATCATTGTACAGTTTTGGATCGTCAACGATTTCAAATTCAAATCCCCCAGTGCAGTGCTCACAGGTATAACAAAGGCACCGTTTTGTCCGACGTATGTCAGAAGGTAGATTTGGATCATTAGGGTCCCAACCATATTCATAATCGTCGGAATCTGGTGCACCCAGAGCAATATCAAATCCGTTATATTTTCCTGTTGTGTTCAGAAGTCGTTCTCCACCGCCATCGATACTCACAATGTTCTTATCCAGCGCACATACAATTTTATCGCCGACGGCAAGACGTTGCGTATCAATTGTGATCTCGATACAGCTATCCGGATGAACAGCAATTTCTTGTTTCACCTCACCACTGTCAATCCACATTGTATTGTACTGGCTATCAGCAGCATCAAAAGGAATAGGGGTGCCGTTCTTTAAAACATTTATGGCACCGCATGGGGTCAAGAGCCTATCTGTTGTCATAAGTGCCACCTCTGTTTCAAATGATGACTTCATTATAACATACAGAAATGAACAATTCACTTACCGTATTACCTAAATGTTCGGTGGTATCACGTCATCAATGGAAAAAGTCCGTTTCGGCTTTTCCATGCCGATAAACTGCTTGTGACAGGCCCATAAATCAAGAAACAGACCGATGGGCATGAGCCAGAAATCCTCCGCGCCCATACCCATCTGCACCGTTCCATAATAAAGAAGCCGGGTAAACAACTCCACGTCGCTTACCCGGGCGGAGGCCGCCTGCCAACTTCCGCGTTTTTTAAGGAAGCTTCCTCCTCACTTTCCACGTTGCGCTTGGTGCCCCGGAACATGGCTTCTGTAATGGCGGTTTTGTATGCCGCCAGATCAAGGGGCGAAGTGAGCAGCTCGACTTCGTCCTCGGTCAGAAGTTCCTGCGGATTATCCTTGTTTTTCAGGTTGTGAATCAGGACGGACTGGTTGGCAAGCAGGGTCAGCAGCCACACGATCTCATCCAGCGCCATCTCGAAATTCTCGGATTTCATGAGGTTCTCGCCGAGGTTCTCCAGACCGCCGTACCGCCCCGCAATTGCCTTGGTCGCGCGGGTGGTCAACACCAGCTCATACTCCTTGCCGCCGATATTGATAACGGCGCTTCTTTCAGCGGCATTTGTAACGTTATCCATTCCGCATCCTCCTTACGATCCCGGCGTATAGACCGGTTCATAAACTTCGGTAAACTACCCGGTGATGGTGGCGGAGGCCACTCCTGCGTCGCCTTCTGTGACTTCCGATTTCCACGGGTGTTTGCCAAAGGCGTCCAGCTTGTTCCGGCGCATGACGGTTCCTTCGATAGTAGGCGTGGAAAAGGTGATGGAATCCGACTTGGTCTGCAGGTTGGTCGCGGGCAGGCCGAATTTCACCCGATAAAGCCAGAAATAGCGGTAGGAGCCGTTTGCCTTCTGCGCGCGGAAGCCCACGGCGACCGGCTTTCCCACGTTCTCACTGGCGGAAACCAGTACGCCGTTGTCGTCAGTGGAAGCGCCGGTCAGATCCGCCGCTGCCGCCGGGCCGATATCATCCACGCCGAGGGTAAGCTTGCCGCTGTTGAAGTCCTTCACCACTTCGGCGGCGCCGTCGCCCGCGTACAGGATCGCCTCAACCAGTTCCACCGAAAGCCGGCGGTGATGGCTTTGGCAAGCATGAGTGGCGTAGAGTAGGTCTCCTGACCGTTGGAATCCTCGGTGATTTTTGAATAATACAGTTTGTCGAGGCCGATTGTTGCCATGATTTCTTTCCTCCTCTTGTTAAATGGAATGGGTATTGCCGTCAGGCAAAATTGGGTCCAGCGTCACGTTGGTCGCCACATCAATGGCGTAGTGGTGGTAGCCGGTATCGTCCTCATGTCCGATGTAACGGCGGTCGGTTACCGTAAAGTCCGCCGTGAGCAGCGACGCAGTGATCTGTTTTTTCTTCTGGAGGTAGTTGCCTTTGGTAAAAAGAGAAATCCGTACCTCAGACACGTCGACCAGCGGCATATTGTCGCCGAACAGGGCGAACTCGTCTGTCATCGGCGTAAGCACGAGGTATTCGTCGGGAGGAACGCCCGAAAAAACGCCGGTCTCCACAGGAAGAACCGACGAGAGCAGGGTGTTCAGTTCCGCTAAAATATTCATATACCGTCAATCTCCTTCCGCAGCTTCGCCTTCATCGCTTCGATGCAGGCGCTCCGGCTCTGCGTCTTCGCGGGCTTTAAAAACGGCTTGGGCGGCTGACCATGCTTGCCGTATTCGAGGATATTGGCGATTTTTGCATTGGAGCCGCCGTCGCTCCTCGGTTCGGCAAAGCCGACCTTTACGTTGAAATTTCCGTCCCGGTCCATCAAAGCGGGAGAAAGACCCAGCGAGCGTTCCAGTTCGCCTGTGGAGCGGCTTTTTTCCTTTGTGCCGCTGCCGACTACAGCGGAAAGGTTACTTTTCACCTTATCAAGTACAACCTCGCCGCCTGCCTCCAGCACTTTGGGGATAATCGTATCCGTCTGGTCGCCGAGACGGGAAAGCTTCAGTAAAAACTCATCCGGCATTTTCATATCGACTTTAGCCATACCCGTCACCTCGCGCTCGGCTCCAGCTTTTCAGCCAGAACCTCAATATACATTTCGCGCCCGCGAACGTCCTCCACGCTGACAATGTGGTATCGTTCGCTGTCACAGGCGATAAACAACGCGGTTGTTATCTCTACGTCGGGAATCTTCCGAAAACGGAAGAGGGCGGTCGCTTCGCTGAACGCCGCCATATTCGCCCACCGCTCATTTCCGTGGCGGTCTTCTTTATAGGCGCGGATGGAAGCAACGATATGGTCGCCGGTAGTGACAAAGCCGTCCGCATCCTTCGACGGGGCGGTAGAGATGATATCGATGAAGGTGTTCATTTTACCGTAGCTCATGTCACACCTTCCAATCCCGGTCAAGGCGCAGAAGCAGATTGACCGTTTCCCACACCTGCCGTCTGGCCTGTACGCTGTCCGCGAAAAAGCCGGCCGTGCTGCCGTCCCGGCTTTCATAAAAGTGGGACGACAGCATAATCACGGCCTGCTCGGTGGTGGGCGGGAAGCGTGACGCTTCACCCAATTCGCCTTCGGCGTCACTGCTCCAATAGGTTCCCGCGGGAATGTGCTGGTAGCTTTCGGCGTAGGAAACGGCGGCGCGGATGAAGCCTTTAAGAAGGTCGTCGTCCGCGCCGTGTTCCAGTATGAGATTTGCTTTGACCTTGGGCAGTAGCTTGTCAATCAGCGCCATGCCGCCTTACCCCCTTCCTGATGGTATCGGGCGTACCCGCCTGAATGGAGGGCTGCCAGAGATACTGACCCTGGCTGTCCTTGAGCTTGCGGATGGCCTTGACGGTGGAGTCGTTCATCACGAAAACAGCCTTGTTGCGGTAGGGCGCCTTCAGCGAATAGAAGAGGTCAAGCACCTCGTCCAGGGTAATTGCCGTGGCACCCGCCGTGGTCACACCAAGCTGTGCGCCGCCCGTTGTGGCAAGGATTCCGGTCGGTTTGCCCGAGCCGTCGCCCCCAAAGAAGGATTCCTCTTCCTTGTTGCCGATGCGGCGGGCAAACTCCCTCGAGATATACGATTCGAGGTTAAACACGCTGTCGTTGAGCAGCTCCTCGGAAACCTTGATCAGGGTGCCCAGCTTATACGCGCCAATGGAAACCTGACCGAAGCTGTCGTCGCTTTCGGGAATAGCGCCTTCCTCGTCAATCCAGGAGGCCGTGCCCTTGGATGCCACAACCGGGATTTTGCGGTCGCCGGAAGAGGTGGTGATGACGTTTGCCAGCCTGCGGAAGATATTCTCCTCCTCAAGGGCTTCCACAAGGCTACGCTCGAATTCGTCCGGGACGAGGTAGCCGCCCTCGGTATCGGTGCCGACCTGCAGGGCGTTTCTCACAACCGGGTCGAGTCCCTCCCCAGTGGGAATGCGGTTCATGTCCTCCAGCTCGCGGATGTCGTTTGCCGACATCCAGCCGTTCTGCCGGCCGACGGCATACCCGTTCATGCGGCTTTGGTAATCGCCGCGCAGCAATCCGTCCAGATTGAACCGGATGAACAGCGACGGCTTTTCGGAGGGCAGAAGCAGCGACTGCTGCAGGCTCTGCTCCCAGCGAACCACCCATGGGTCGAGGGTATATTTCACGAATTCAAGCGACTGCTGCTCGATGTTGCTGAAGCTGGATTTTTCAAGGTCGCCCACCATGTGGGGCGGTACACGGTAAATACGGGCGATCTCATTGATCTGAAATTTACGTGTTTCCAGAAACTGCGCCTGCTCCGGTGGGATGCCGATTGCCTGAAACTTCATGCCCTCCTCAAGCACGGCGATTTTATGCGCGTTGCCGTTGCCCTGATAGGCGGAGTTCCAGCTTTCCTTGACACGCCCGATATCCTTAATCACGCCCGGATGCTCCAGCACGCCGCCGGGGTTCGCTCCGTTGGCAAAAAAGCTGGCGCCGTATTCCTCGGTGGCGAGTGACATGCCGATGGCGTTCTTTGCCATGGCGATGGGAGAGTACCCAATCAGACCGTCAAACCCAAGACCAGGGATGTGGAGAACCTCATCACGGCGGAGCGTGATATATCCGCCTTTCGGATTCAGCCCGGTTTCATCCGCGTCCCTGTAATAGGTGTAAAGCAGCTCCCCGTTCGCCGCCCGGCTGACATCCATCTTGCTCGGAAGTAGAGGGTAGAGCGCGACCGCCTGCCCACGCCCGTTGCGAACTACCTGTGCGTAGGCGTTGCTCCAAAGCAAAAGATGACTCATCAGTGTTTCTCGAAACACGAATGAAGTCATCTCAGGGTTTGGTTCGTCATGAAGCAGATGGTAGAGGGGGTGTAGTGGGATGCGTTCTTTGCCGCCGTCAGAACGGTATCGGTAAATGTGCAGCGGCAGGCCGGCTACAGCTTCGGACAGGATACGCACACAGGCATAAACCGCCGTGGTCTGCATGGCTGTCCGCTCGTTGACTGTCTTGCCGCTGGTTGTGCCGCCAAACAGAAACGACCACCCGCCGCCGACTCGGTTCTGGGGCTTGTCGCGGGAGTGAAATAATCCGGATAATATATTCAAATGGTATCACCTCCAAGAAAACCAAAAAAGTATTGACAACTGAATTTGAATGCTTTACAATCAAAGAAACCAATATTGGATGCTATAAACTTAAGGAGAGAATAAAATGAAAGCAACCTATCAAGATTTTCTTGACGAAAATCCAAGATGCGGGAAAGACCTTATTTCAAATCAACACGCGCAGGCAACATTCTTTTTACTATCGTCCGACAGAAACATCATCGCAATGATTGATGCCTCCGAAGCAGGGCGACCGGCTATTGAAGCCACTTACTCAGATGTAGAAGATTATTACGACAGGAACAAATCTTCCGATTTCGACTTATCAATTGATCATCGTAGAACAGTTGTGGGATGCATGATTAAAACAATACTTGCCCCGTTTGGATACTTACCTGTTGAGCCAAAGACAAAAACACAAAAGGAATTGTCAAGATCTGCCGGAGCCAAGTATTTCAAGAGCGGAAGCTGTTACTACTTTGATCCTACAGCACCTGCAACCATGCAGATTTGCCGAACCGTTATGGAAATTTCATAGAACCAATAACCCTCGGTCGTCGTAAACCGAAGAGCCGCTTTCATTGCCGCACCGAATCGCCCGGTCGAGCGCCATGATTGTAGCTACCGCGCCCTCAATTTTCTCAGTGGACTTCTCCTTATCGGCTTTAATATTTCCGGCAGGGTCAGTACGAATATAAATGTTGTCCATCATCCAACGGAGGACAGGATGCCCGCCGTGGGCGAGTTTTTCCTCAAGCGTGAGCTTCATAAGCTCTTTGGTCGGGGGAGACATATCCTTGAAGCCCTGACCGAACGGGACAACGATGAAGCCGAGGTTTTCGAGGTTCTGCGTCATTTGCACAGCGCCCCAGCGGTCAAAGGCTATTTCACGGATGTTGTAACGGGTGCCGAGTTCTTCAATAAAGCTCTCGATGAAGCCGTAGTGAACAACATTGCCCTCGGTGGTTTGCAGGAAGCCTTGCTTTTTCCACACATCGTAATTCACATGGTCGCGCCGGACGCGCAGATCAATGTTGTCCTCCGGTATCCAAAAGAACGGAAGTGCGGTGTATTTATCCTCTTCATCAAGCGGTGGGAAAACCAGCACGAACGCCGTTATATCCGTAGAAGACGAGAGGTCAAGCCCGCCGTAGCAGACGCGCCCGCGCAGGCTGTCCGCGTTTACGGGAAAAGCGCATTTATCCCATTTGTCCATTGGCATCCAGCGCACCGCCTGTTTAACCCACTGGTTCAAGCGAAGCTGACGGAAGCTGTTTTCCTCGGCAGGATTCTGCTTTGCGCTATCACAGGCGGCTCTAACCTTGTCGATCCCGGCCGTAATACCGAGGGAGGGATTCGCATTTTTCCATACCTTCGGGTCCGTCCAGTCGTCCTCCGGCGCAGCGCCGTAGATCACAGGATAAAAAGTGGGGTCGTGTTTTCTGCCATCCAAAATATCCAGCGCCTTTTGGTGTACCTCCCAACAGATGCTGTTCTGGTTATCCCCGGCGGTTGTGATCAAAAAATACAGCGGCTGCATTCTTGCGTCGCCGCTGCCCTTGGTCATAACATCATAAAGCTTTCGGTTCGGCTGGGTGTGAAGCTCATCAAATACAACACCGTGGGTATTGAAGCCGTGCTTGTTGCCGATGTCTGCGGACAGCACCTGATAGATACTGCCTGTCGGCTGATAAATGAGCCGCTTCTGTGAATCGAGGATTTTTACCCGTTTCGACAATGCCGGGCACATCCGCACCATATCCGCCGCCACATTGAATACGATGGACGCCTGGTTGCGGTCGGCGGCACAGCCGTAAACCTCGGCGCGTTCCTCGTTATCGCCGCAGGTGAGGAGCAAGGCAACAGCCGCCGCAAGCTCACTTTTTCCCATCTTCTTGGGTATCTCCACAAACGCGGTGTTGAATTGCCGGTAACCGTTGGGCTTGAGTGTTCCGAATACATCACGGATAATCTGCTCCTGCCAGTCGATAAGCTCAAAGGGCTTTCCCGCCCAGGTGCCTTTGGTATGGCAGAGCGCCTGTATAAAAGACACCGCATAGTCAGCAGTGGATTTGTCATAAACGGAATCCGCCGACTTAAACCGTGTCGGAGCGTATTTTCTGAGTTTACGTATATCCGCCGCCTCCCTTCGGGCATAAAAATAGACCTGCCAATTGCACATTTGCAAGAGCAAGCCTTCAGAATCTATCTGTACGAGACACACGCCGTCTCCGGCGCGTACTCGGCTGTTTTGTGAACGTGGGTTAGTGGTTTTCGCTGTGCAGCAGAAGCTCAAGGGCAAGCTGCGTATCGGGGTCGGAGGGCTTGACATCCCAGCCTCTGTCGTAATTGCACACGATTTCTCCGTCACGTTTGAGCATCAGTTTACTGATTCTTCCGCCCTCGATGCCAAATTGCGAACCTTCGTCGTACTGCTTCATCCAGTAATGAAAAACACTGTCGTGAATTTTGAGGGTTCCTTCTTTCCACATGACCGCGCCCCCTTAAAATCTCTTGATGCTGGCGTTGCCGTCGGCGTCGAAGCTCACGTTGTAGCGGGTCTCGTAATCGTCGGCCGGGGCTTTGGCAATCACTCTGATCTGCCCGTTCTCGGCGGCTGTGTACCAGCGCAGGATTTTCGCGCCCGCGGGAAGCTGCTCTTCAATCTGTTTCCATTGCTTTTCGTTCATTTTCTTTTCCTCCGTTTGGTGTGGTTTTCCCTTTCGGTAGTCACATATTAACTCTGAAAGCACACGATATCCAGGCAATTACGCGACCAACTCGGGCATATTCTGCACGATCTTTCGAGCCAATACCACCCGCATAATTGTGTAGTTTACAGCCGTTACTCTTCACCTGTGAGGATAAAACGGGCGTATTCTTCCTTATGCTCTTCAAGAAAAATCACTAGCTCGAAGAAGTCCCTTTCATGGGCAATACGCTGAACAGCAAGGGTATCAAACATATTTGTCAGACCGGTTTTGCGGATGGCGAGAATTTGCTCCTTCACTTTACTGTCCATCGCTTGCGTCCTCCAACTTTCTGCACAAGTCCTCGCCGTAGACCACTTGGAGGGAACTGCCGTTGTCCCACGCGACACCCAGACTGCCGAGGTCGTCCACATACCGCACTGTGCCTTTTGTGCCGATTGGCGGCGCTTGGACATCGTCCATACGGAGCAGCTCGACGCGGCAGCCGACCGGATATTTTTTGCGGATACGCTCCACGGTTTCTCTTGAGGGAAAATTATTGTTCATCGTCGGTTCCTCCCAAAATGGCTTTGATTTCGGCGCATACAGCGGGATCGGTTTTTGCTTTGTCAAGGTCATCTTGCGAGAAGCCTTTTTTCTTCCCATTCTTGAAAGCCGAGCTGCCGGAGAGGTTTTTCAGCAGAATTTTACGCTCCTCTTTATATTCCGCTCCGATGAAGCCCAGCCGCAGGAGAAAGCAGCGGAAAGCGTATTTCTCGTTGCCGATTTCCTTTTCCTTTGCGGTGACACGCTTTTGCGACCTTGCTATTTCGCAGAGCGTGGCCACAAAATGTGTGTATGCTTTGACCGCGTCCGGGTCGGTGCCGTCCTCAAACCACGGGAACCGCACCTTTTCATCTGTTATCTCAAATTTGAGCGTTTCCGTGCCGAGTGCCTTTTTGATGAGGTTGTCCTTGCTGTCGACCAACCGCTTGAGATTTTCAAGTGCCGTGTCGGTGAAGGAGGCACGAGGCATTTCAATTACCAGCCCGATGTCCTCGTCGGATGCCGGAACGTCACTTGCCTGCATTCCGTTCGCACCTTGAATATTTTCACGGCGTGTTGTGCGTCCAAGCCCCAATTCCTCGCGCCCGCCCATCCGCAATTCCTCATAAGCAGGGACCTCATCCAACTGCCTTTGCATGGCCTCGGTAATGGGCGCATCGGGGTTGACGTACTGTCCGGGGTGGTGCTGGTCAACATCAGGAAACTCGTCAAGTGCGCCCATGCCGCCAAGTCCGCTCTCGTAGGTGTCGGGTTCGTCATACTTGCGTTCTTCGGCATCAAATCCCTGTTGGTGCAGGGCATCCTCTAGATCAAGGTTGTCTGGGCCTGTGACTGTCCCGTTCTTGTCGATGTGGTAACCGCCGACCTCGTAAGCGAAAGTAGGAGCGCCGAGGTAGTTGGTTGGGGCATCCAATGCTGTGCTGATTGCACCAACCAATGATTTTCGTTCGCTGCCTGTAACATTGTATTTGAGTTCCATTTTTCAAACCGCCTTTCTTTTTCGGTATTACATTAATCACTCTAAACCGCTTATATAGCAACGGCTTGATGCGATTTCTGCGGAGAATACTGTACCGATTATTCGGCGGTTTCTTGTGTATATGACACAATGCTGGGCAGCACAAAGCAGACGCAAAGAGAGACGAGGGTGAGTCTAGTCATCGACAGCCAACTCCGCATATTTCATCGATACGCCGCCGCGCATTACGGAACCCCCGCCTGCATTCCCAGCCTGTTCAATGTACCGTTTTACAATGACATCGCAGTATTTTTCGTCAAGCTCTATGGTGAAGCAAATTCTGTCGGACTGTTCACAGGCGATGAGCGTAGAACCACTGCCGCCGAAGGGGTCGAGCACGATACAGTTTGTGAGACTGCTGTTCATAATGGGATACGCCAGCAGCGCAATCGGCTTCATGGTGGGATGGTCGGCATTTTTCTTGGGCTTTTCGAACTCCCAGATGGTGGTCTGCTTGCGGTCGGCGTACCAGTTGTGTTTGCCTTTCTTTTTCCAGCCGAAGAGGACGGGTTCATGCTGCCATTGGTAAGGCGAGCGGCCAAGCACCAGCGACGGCTTTTTCCAGATGCAGCACCCGGAAAGCTGAAAGCCCGCGTCAGAAAAAGCTTTGCGGAAGTTCAGCCCCTCGGTGTCGGCATGGAATACATAAATAGAAGCGTCCTGCGTCATTGCCGCTTCGGTGTTCATAAACGCCGCCAGCAGAAAATTGTAGAACGCTCCACTTTCCATATTGTCGTTTTTGATTTTGCCCGCCGTTCCTTCATAATTGACGTTGTACGGAGGGTCGGTCACGACAAGGTTTGCCAGCTTGCCGTCCATCAGAGCAGTAAAGGTGTCGGCCTTGGTGGAATCACCGCAGACCAGCCGATGCCGGCCGAGCGTCCAGACATCGCCGGGTTTTGTAATGGCAGGCTTTTGAAGCTCCGCATCCACATCAAAATCGTCATCATGGATGCCGTCCTTGAGCGAATCCTTGAAAAGCGCGTTAAGCTCCGCAGGCTCAAAACCCGTAAGTGACACATCAAAGTCCGTGCCCTGCAGGTCGGCGATGAGCAGAGCCAGTTTATCCTTATCCCAGTCGCCGCTGATTTTATTGAGCGCGATGTTAAGGGCCTTTTCTTTTTCCTCGTCCATCTCGATCACCACGCACTCGACTTCGGTGATACCCATGTCGAGCAGGACCTTCAAACGCTGGTGCCCGCCGACGACCCGCCCGGTGGTTTTGTTCCAGATAACAGGCTCGACATAACCGAACTGCTCAACGGAGCGTTTCAGCTTTTCATATTCGGGATCGCCAGGTTTGAGGTCTTTGCGGGGATTGTAATCGGCGGGGATAAGGCGGTCGGTTTTCAGTTTTTCTATCTGCATATATGGTTATCTCCAATCTGTGTAGGTTATTTTCCTCGCCTCGCCGAGAGCAGCCGCTCCATCACATCGTCCTGGGGATTCGCGCCGCTGTACTCGCCGGTGCAGTTTTCCTTGACGATCTGAAAAATCTCATACCACAGGCGATTGGTCTGGTTCATGTAGTTCTGGCCCATTGCAACATACGGGCTTTGAATCGCGTTGCCCGTGGTGGGATGCTTTGCCAGAAAACCGTATTCAGTAACCGCTTCCTCGCATTGAATCCAGCGCGCCACGCTCATGGCGTAGCGTTCCAGAAGCTGCGGGGATACGAGAGCGGCACAGCCGCGTTCGTTCAGCCATTGCCAGGTGGATTTATAGATTTCACTCGCAACGAGCGTCTTTCCGTCTTTTTGGGTGGCTTCGAGCATTTTGTTTGGTTCCGGCATCGCTTGCCCCTGCAAGTTCGCTGTGTCTGAAAATTCCATGACGGTCAGCTTCCTGCCGCCGGGGTTACCCTCGGCGATTTTATCGGCAAGCGGTTTCTTTTTCGCCCCCGCGCCGGCACGGGCGCCGCCACGGTTTGTGCCGTCCTTTGCCAAATTGTTCACCTCACATTCGCGGAGGGGGTTATTACCCCGTTTGAAACCGCGTTTTTCAACACGAAGCCCCACGCCGCTGTCCACTTAAAAAGGTTTTAGAGATTTTGATACCCCCACCAGGGGTGACCATGAAAAGCAAATTGATTTGAGGCATCGTACCAAAATGTAAACGATGCCTCTTTCAATATTCCTATCCCCACCGGTCGCCACTCTCCGCAGTGATACGGGAATGACAGGCTTTGCAAAGAGCCATGAGGTTCTCCGCATTACTGCCGCCGCCTTTTGAGAGCGGAAAGATATGGTGAACTTCCTCGGCGGGCGTCAGCTTGCCTTGCTTTTGGCATTCCTCACAGAGCGGGTGCGCCTTGATGTAGCGGTCACGGATACGCTTCCACGAACGGCCGTAGCGTTTGTTGGAAGCGGGGTCGCGCTCATATTGGTTGTAGCGTTTGTCCATAACCTTCTGATGCTCGGCACAGTATTGCTCGCGTATAGCAAGCTGACCGCAGCCGGGGTAGGCGCAGGGACGCTTGGGTTTGTATGGCACAGATTTACCTCCTTTTACGAAACTTATAATTCCTGTCATAAAGAGCGATGGCACGCGAAATTTGCATGGGCTTTTATGAAGAGCAATGACTCGCGAAAAAAACATGCGCTATTATGAAGGAGGTGTACCAATGGATACACGGTTTGAAATCAACATCAAAAAAGTATGGGTCAAAGGTGATGACCGTGCGCTGTATCTGTTCTTTGATGGGAAGTTGGCGCTAAAGCTGGAGTACAAAGATATTGGTGCCGCAGTAAAGTTTCTCATCAAAAAGGCTAATGAACAGCAGTTGTCATCCGATGGCGATATTACATTACCTGCCATCACAATAAAATCTGAAGACAAAGAATGAGGAAGAGAGAGCCGCTCAACAACGGCTCTCTTTTTGCATAAGAAAAGCCCTCGCAGGATTGCTCCCACGAAGGCTCTCTGTATTCAGTTTCCGCATTTTAAGGATATCATGTGGACCGACTCTTATTCAATCAACTTGACTCTCCACTTTCAAAGAAGCGTCAGCTTCCACCAAAGCACGGTCATGCATACGGAAAGTGTACTGCATACTGTAGTTCATGTCCACTGAGATCTGCTCCCAGGAAAGAAAACACAGATAGCGCTTTTCAAGAATGGTTTGATACTCCGGATTGGAAACGGACTTGATGACGCCCGTAATTTCCTTTTTCAAATCTACCAGCTTCTCAATGTCGCCGTTAATCTCCGTCTGTAAATCCACAATCTTTACAATGGCATCGGCCATTGTGGATGTACCGTGACTGGGAGTCCTCGGCATCCCGGTCAGCGTCGCCGTACATTTTGTCGCCAAGTCATTGAGGGAGGTTATTTGCTGGATTTTCGAAGTAATCCGCATATCAAGGTATCTTGCCTGCGACAGATACTTTTTCACTGCTGTTGTACTCATGTCGTACCTCCGAATAATAAAATTCACTCGGATTGGCACGGATTGTCATAGATTTGCTTTTACGGCATCGATCAGCGCCGACTGGGTGCTGTCTTTCGTGGACAGGGCTTTCAGGATGCGGCTGTCGATAGTACCTTTCGTTACAATATGCTGGATCACCACGGTGTCGGCGGTCTGCCCCTGTCTCCACAGGCGGGCGTTGGTCTGCTGATATAATTCCAGTGACCAGGTCAGCCCGAACCATACGAGAGAGGAACCACCGCTCTGAAGGTTCAGCCCGTGTCCGGCGGAAGCGGGATGGATGAGCGCCACCGGCAGTTCGCCGCCATTCCATTTTCGGATGCTGTCGGCTGTGTCCAACTTGGAAAACGGAATATGCAATTTGTGGAGCCGGCCGGCGATCCTTTCATAATCATGCTTGAACCAGTAAGCGACCAACAGAGGTTTACCGTTCGCCGCTTCGATTATATCTTCCAGGGTGTCCAGCTTGCGGTCGTGAATCGGAATTATCTCCCCGGTGTCGGAATAGATCGCTCCATTCGCCATCTGGGAGAGTTTGTTTGATAACGAGGCAGCGTTGGCGGCGGTAATATCGCCATCCGGCAGCTGAAGCACAAGGTCGCGTTTTAATTCATCATAGCGCTCACGTTCGTCGTCGGATAAGGTCACGGTATACTCGCCGCTGACCAGCTCCGGCATTTTCAAGTGATCGGTGGACTTCATGGAGATGGTGATGTCTGAAATGCGGTTGTATATGGCGTTTTCTGCCCCAGGCAGCGGCTTGTAGCTGAATACGACCTGACCGTTGCGCTTGTCGGGGATAAAATAATTGGATCGGTATTGCCCGATAAACCTGCCGAGGCGCTCGCCCATATCTAAAAGCCGGAACTCGGCCCATAAATCCAGCAGGCCGTTGTTGCTCGGCGTTCCGGTCAGCCCGACGATGCGGTGGACGCGGGGCCGAAATTTCATAAGGGACCGGAAGCGTTTTGTCTGATGGTTTTTATAGGAAGACAGCTCATCGATCACGACCATGTCAAAATCGAAGGAAAATCCGCTCTCTTCCGCAAGCCACTGAACATTTTCACGATTGATGATATAAACATCGGCCTGTTTCCGCAGCGCCGCTTTTCGCTCCGCTTCCGTACCGACCGCTACAGAATAAATGAGACTGTGAAGATGCTCCCATTTTTCGATTTCAGCCGCCCAGGTATCTCTCGCCACACGCAGAGGCGCGATTACCAGAACGCGGTGAACGTCAAAGCTGTCGAACAGCAGGTCGTTGATGGCCGTCAGCGTGATGCTCGTTTTGCCGAGACCCATGTCAAGCAGGACGGCAGCGATGGGATGAGTCTCGATGTATTCCGTAGCATAGATCTGATAATCATGTGCCTCGTATTTCATCAATCATCCCTCCAATCCGCTCCGCGTCATCCAGTATGAATACCCGAAAGCCTAGACACCGCAGAAGCCTGTGCCTTGCCAGCTGCAGTGGCCGTGGCTTTTCGCCCGGAGCCTTTACTTCCACGAAAGCGATGTGACCGCCCGGCAGAAGTACCAGACGATCCGGCATCCCGTCAAATCCGGGAGACACGAACTTAAGCGCGATGCCGCCCGCCGCCTTGACCATCCGCGTTAATTTTTGCTCGGTTACTTTTTCTCTCATTGGATTTCTCCTGTCATTTTCATAAGCGGGTTAACCTCGACGCGTGTCATTTATAAAACTTTTCTTATATTGATTTTTTACTGCCTTAGAAAAGTTTCTGTAATAGACCTTTATCGAGGTTACCCCATATGGCGTTTACCCCAGAAAATCCTCAAAATCTCCATCGTCGGTTTTTAGGTGCAGTCCCTTGAAGAAGCGCTTGTTTTTTACTTTGATACGCTCATATCCCGCATTCTCCATGGCAAAGTAGAAGTCGGCCGTACTGCGGACATACTCGTTGGTATCAATGCAATAATTACGGTATGCCTGATACAAGGCGCTGGAGCTTTCACGAAAACCGGTGCCAATCTCGCATTTTTCCTCAAGAAAATGCCCAAACCAGTCGTTCTGGCTCCGATACTCCTCGATAGCCGTTTGTACGCATACCGGAACTGGAATCTGATAGTTCAGCTCAATGACCTTTCTGGCACCTTCGATGATCCACGCGAGAATGCTCTCGCCGGCGTTGGCGTACAGATACTCTCCATAATTTTTAATATCGCTCGTGCCCTTGATTTTGGCGCCAAACGGAATCACAATCAGCCTGCGCCAGATACCGTCGTCGGAGGCGCTGACCTTCGGGAGGTGGTTAGTATAGAGGACCAGCGTATGACATGGCTTGAAGCTGAACGGGTCCTTATACTTTTTCTCCGCAAAGACGTCGTCGGTCGAACAAAGCTGCTTGACTGTAGAATCGTTGAGCCGGGCGCCTTCCTGCATTTCTGCGGCGATGAGCAGACGCTTCCCTTTGACCTCGGCCATTTCTGGCTTAATATTGCGGCGGCATCCTACCGTCAGCGTGTCGGCGGAGATGTTGCCACTGTAGAGACCGAGCACGCGGGAAATGGCGTTCCAAAAGGTGGACTTGCCGTTGCTGCCTTCACCGTAAGCGATGATAAGGGCTTCCACATACACTTTGCCAATGGACGCAAGACCGCAGATCATCTGAACATAATCGATCAAGTCCTGATTTTCGCAGAAGATGAGGTTAATGCTGTCCAGCCACAGCTGTTCGCCTTTACCGCTGGGCGACACGGCGGTAATCTTGGTAATGAAGTCTTCCGGCAAATGTTCTCTGGCCCCGGACATGCCTTTGCGGAGATCGTAAGTCGCGCTTGGCGTACACAGGGCAAAGCAGTCGGCGTCCAGATCGCGCGGCGAAATCTCCAGCATGGGGTGGGACTCTTTCAGCGTTGCTGTGATATTTTTGGAATCGCGGCGGCGAATGGCAAATGACTGATACGCCTTGGCGGCGAGAAACTCCCGGTACGCTTCCATCTGGCCTTCGCTCATCAGTGATTCGGCTTTTGCCTTGGAGGTGTTGTCCAGAATATCCTGCGCGCCGTTGTCCTTCAGCTTTTTCATAGTGTCCAGCAAATCCTTCGTAGCTTCTTCCAGCTGGCGGCGGGTCAGCTCGTGTGCAACCGCCTGTGCGCCTGGTTCGCTTTCCTGCCAGTAGTGCTCGCTGTAACGGATAAAATGTGTGGAAGGCGAATATCGCAGTTCTCCGGCAAAGTGCTTCGCCAGCACCTCGGCCTGTCCGACGTCGGAATAATCGCCCGGCTTATAGGAGGCGGGATCGTTATAGACCTCCGGTGGCACATAGCCATTCTGCCGCGAAAGGCGGGCGTAGAATTTTTGCGCGCTGTGCCAGATGGTCAGCAGCTCCTGCTCTTCCAGCGGCGGCGAGCATTTTGCCGCCTCATCCACAAAGCATTGATAAGCCGCGTCGCTGTCGCCGTATTTCTTGATGACGCGGCCGGCGAAACGGGACAAGGTGGCGTTGCGGCTACCTTCGGGAATGACCTGACCGCCATGACCTCCATCCGCCATACCCGCGTCAAAATCATCCTCCGCCAGAAAAGCCGTGAGGTTCATGCCGCCGGGGTAAAGCTCCACCTCCGGCGAGTTCGTGCCAAAGAAGAACCGGGCGGCATCCAGCGCCTGTGTATCGAAATACGGAAAGATGATGTTGACCAGCTTTTTCATATCGCTGTAGCAGACGGCGTCTGTCATTCGGTCAATGGGAAACAGGACATGAAACTTGGGGCGGGCGGGTTTGCTGTTTTTCTCCTTCATATTGGAGCGACTGTAATGAACCGCGAAAGCGACGCCCGGAAATGCCTCCATGACATCTCCTGGAACCACCCAATCCGCGGGGTCTTCAGAGTGGTCGTTGTCGCAGTCGACGGGAAGACAGTCTGCGCCTAGGAAGTTATCCCCGTTGCGATAGCTGTTTCTGTATTCCGCGCACACATAGTCGTGCGAAACCGCGGACTGAAGACTAAGCACATCGGTGACCTCGGTTTTATGCGGGTAGGAACAATTTCCTGGATTGCCGGTAAAGTCGGCGCTATACAGTGTGAACATTGGCGGTGACCTCCTCACACTCATCGGTAAAATAGCGCAGGCGGTAACTTTTCCACCTGGCGCGTTTGATTTCCGTCCGCATGCCCGCTGAAAAGGTCTCACCGAACACCCATACCTCCGAACACTTGCTCATCAGGGCGTTTCCGAAGAAAAGCCCAAGCTGTCGCTCGCCTGGGCTGGCGTCGTCAAGAAACTGCGGGAACAGCAAATGCGGCACGACGGGGATGTAGCCCCTGTCTACAGCAAAGCGGCTGTACCGCCGCGCGGCTTCGACATTTTTATCGATCTTTCCGGCATAGGGCGAACAGATATAGACAATGGGCCTAAATGCGCGAAGCGCGTGCTGTTCTTTTTCTATAAGGCAAAGCGCCTCGAACGCGGTCGGATCAGGATAGCCTTCTGAGTTATATTTGTCTGTGCTCATGCCACGCCTCTTTCGATGACGGGCAGGATGCCGCGCCTGGATTTCAGCAGGTCATAAAGGAACAGACGGCCTTTCTGCGTCCAGTAGGTATGCATTACGCTGCGGTCGGCGTCGATTGCATGCGTACGGGACTGTGTATAGCCCTGATTCGCGTAGTCCTGGTAAAGAAGCCAGGTCTCACGCAATTTGTACTGGATGCCCAGCTCGTGGAGCAGTTTGTTAAAGGCGCGCCCGCTCATGCCATAATCCTTGGCGATCTGTGTGACAGGAACGGTGTTCTTGTTCTGCAGGATAAGGTCGTAGTAGCTTGCTTTCGGCTGAAGCTCCGCGATCTGCTGCTTCTGAACCGCCGCCGTAAGCTGCAGCGCTTTTGTTCGTTCACGCTGCGCTTTTAGTTCCTGCAGCACCGCGATCATCACATCGGGGTTGGAAAGAAGCTCATCCGTCGCATAAACGCCGTGTTTACGGATCGACGGCACGACCTCGTGGGTAATCCAGCGTTTGAACGCTTTTGCCTGAGGCTTGCGGCTGCCGAGGATAAGCGCGTACAGACCCGGCTCGTTGACGAAAGCCGCGAGCGACTGGCCTGTCACCGCACTCTCATTTGAAATGAGGGTGGTGTATTTCTCGTCCTCGTCAAGACGGGCCAGCGCCTGAGATACATTGTCAAGTTCCAGTACGCGGCACACATCCGCCGCCATAAACCACGGCTCGCCGTTTTTGCTGACCGTACGGACGTCACGTCCTTCGTAGCAGTAAATTTGAATCTCATCCATAATGTAAAAACCTCCTCGTTATCGACCGGCTCAACCCCGCCGGGGAGAACCTTTTTTCAATGGCGTTTCGTCCATCCGTTACTCACTGGAACAAAAAGCCCGTTCTGGCCGAAAGAGGATCAATCTTTTTTATAAAAATCTGTTTCGTAGCCGTCGGCGCGGAGCAACAAACCCTTTGCCCACAGCGGTGTTCTTCCCATCTGTTCGCAGACTGCCTGCAGAGACATGCGCGGATCGGCTTCAATAACCAACTCGTCGTGGATGTGCATGACAATTGAACAGCTGCGGAGCGTTTTCATGGCAAAGCAGAGAATGTCGCGTGAGGTCGCCTGCACGATGTTTTCCACGAACTTCGGGCCGTAACTGTCCAGCCGCTCCCACTTTTTCGTTCCGCCGACGCCTTCGTAAGTGATGCACTGACCGCCGAATTTGTTTTCGCCGATGCGCGGCTTCACATAGCAAAGCTGTCTGCAGGACGGGAGCGTGATAAACAGCATCCCGCTCTGGCAGGTAAAAACGATGCCATGGGTTTCATTGGTATGCTTGTTGCGAACGGCCTCCATAGCGGCGCGGTCTACATCCCACCAGAATCTCACGATCATCGGATTGGACTGCCGCCACGCGTCTACCAGCTGGGGCAGTTCATTCTCTGCAAGCCCCATTTCCAGCGCGCCCATTGCTTTCAGCGCCCCGACTGAACCGCCATAGCCGAGGGCCAGTTCCGCAATTTTACCTTTCTGCCGCAGATGACCGTTTACGCCGTGTTTCTCAACGGGGACTTTGAACATCTGACTGGCGCTTGCACAGTAAATGTCACCGCCCTTGGCGAAAACATCCTGCCGCCACTGTTCGCCGGCAAGCCATGCGATAATCCTCGCTTCAATTGCCGAAAAGTCCGCTACGATGAATTTGCCTCCACTTCTTGGCACAAATGCTGTGCGGATCAGCTGAGACAACGTGTCCGGCACATCCTCGTAGAGCATTTCCAGCGCGTCAAAGTCGCCGCAACGAACAAGAGCGCGGGCCTCGGCTAAGTCTTCCAGATGGTTTTGAGGCAGGTTTTGCATTTGAATCAGCCTGCCTGCCCAGCGGCCTGTTCTGTTGGCGCCATAGAACTGGAACATTCCGCGGGCGCGGCCATCCGAGCAAACTGCCGTCCGCATGGTCTGATATTTCTTGACCGAGGATTTGGCCAGCTGCTGACGCAGGAGCAGGACATCGCGCAGTTCCTGGGGAGCGGTTTTGATGAGTTCCGTGACAGCCTTTTTACCAAGAGTATCGGTCTCCATGCCGTTTTCGGCAAGCCAACCCTTCATCTGAACGACCGAATTCGGATTATCGAGCGCGGTGATATCCTTGGTGGCGGCGATCAGTTCCGAGCGGGAACGACCATCCATGGCGATAGCCTGTTCAACCAGTGTCTTATCCAGCGCCACCCCTCGGTCGTTAATCTCCTGGTCGAGGTGATATTCCTCCCATACGGAGTCGGGCACCGGAAATTTTGCGAGTTTTGACTGAATGGACATCTCCGTTTCAACGTCGCGGATGTTGTACTGTTTAAAGGCCAACCACTTGTCTGGCGCGTGACAGGGATAATTTCGGGTGCGCTGACCGTTCGTTTTTGTAGGAGCGCAGGACTGGCAGAAGTATTTGACGAGGTCCTTGCCCTCGGCGAGCTTCCGCTTTTCAAGGCCGAGTATAGCACCGACACCCTCCAACGAAAGCGGCAGACCCATCGTTGCCGCCCATATCATGGAGCATTTCCATGACTCGGGATCGAGGTATTCTCCGGTCGTCAGCCCGATGAAACGGGACAGGCAGACGCGTTCAAAGTTGGCGTTAAAGGCCCATTTTGTCACACTTTCATCGGAGAGTGCACTGACTATCTCGCTGGGGATGCTTTCTCCGCAGGCGAGGTCGACGACTTGAACCGGCCCGCCGTCCGCGCTGTATCCAAACAGGAGAATCTCAAAATCCGGGGCTTCGACATATTTATAGACACCGCACTTGGTCAGCGGCGCACCGCTGAAGGTTTCAATATCAATCGAAAGAGTTTTCATGATTCGCCATCCTTTATAAGTAAGGAGGCGGCAAAGAAGATCTCTGCCGCCTCCAGGATATTGTTACTTGCTGAGTTCCTTCATGCGCAGGGCGTGGTATTCCTTATCGCGGGCGGACTGTTCCTTTTCACGCTTTTCGCGCTTCCGATCATACATAGCGCTTTGAATCGCGGTGATCAGAAATACAATGCTGAAGCAAAGCCAGATGACAAGCAGGATGGTTAACAAAATGGTCTGTAATGTTGCCATAGTTTTTCACTTTTCCTTTCTTAGTTCAGAAAATCATTATCATCATCGGACGCGAAGTCGTTCTCCGCACTCGCTCTGCCGCCGAGAGGCTCACCGGCACGGATGAGCTGAAGGTTGTTCAGACCACAGGCAATTCCCTTATTGCCGTTGCTGTTGAAAGCGTACAGAGAAATGCTGGCACGACCATATACGCCGGAATACACCTCCGAACGGGTCAGAACGGGATTTCGGTCGGCATCCACAATACCGGGAGCGGTCGTAGCGTTGGCGTTGACAAAGTATGCATTGGCGTAAGCGGGATCATCGGGTCTCTCGACATCCCCGTCGCGGAGCGGAATCTTGATGGTTGCCAGCGGCGGGACGGATTTCCCGCTGCCCTTGAGTTTAGACTCACCCTCATGGTAAGCGGCTTCGATTGCCGCCTTAATCTTGGCGACGGTTTTGGTATCGGACTTCGGAATAATCAGGCTGACCGAATACTTCGGCGTGCCACCGTTAATTGACTTTGGCTCCCAGACGTTTGCGTAGCTCCAGCGGGTGTCGGGGCCGGTGATCACCTTCATCGGGTTATTTACTTTGTTGGTGCTGTTATTCATAATCGTTTTCCTCCATAAAATCACTTTTGGCTGTGTTCATTACCGGGCGCTTGTCGCTCTCCGGCACGAGCGTGGGTTTACCCTGCGGTTTTTCGATTAACGCCGCGAGGAGTTCATCAAAGCGGGATTTGCCGAGCAGCTTTTGCATAGCAGTGACGCCGAGCACTTTGCGCTCATAGGGGTCAAAACCCGCGCCTTCGACGGCATCGATAACCGCCGTTTCATTTGTGTACTTGCGATTGGAACGGCCTTCGACCAGCTTCCAACCGGCCCATTCCTTGCCACTGATCGCCTGCTGCAGGGCGTATTCCTTGATATCGCCGGCCCAGGCAACGAGATTGTCCACCTTGGTGAGAATGTCCTCGATGTCCTCGTCTGTGAGGAGCGGCGGCAGCTTGAATTCATATCTGGCCAGTTCAAGGTTCGCTTCGGCGCGGGCGCGGCAGTCATGCTTCGCTTTACAAAAACCGCACCATTCGCCGCACAGGAAGTTGCCGTCACCAGCAAAGGCGAGGTCGGCGGTGGGCTTGAGAACCTCGTCGGCCCACTTGAGCAGGTCGCCTTTGGAGATGGTATAAACGCTGACGTTATCCCGACGCGGCTGGTAGATGATCATACGAACGGTGTCAATATCGTAGATGCCGTCGAAAAGTTCCAAAGCGCCCAGCCCGTAACACATCATTTGGGGATTTTCATGGGCGTCGACCATGATTCCGCGTCCATGCTTGTAATCGCAGACCGTCATAGTGCCGTCGGCAATGATGATGGTGTCGGATGTACCGAAGCCGGACTCTACCCAGCGGGAAAAATCCACCCGCTGTTCAACCAGCACCACGGGGTCGGCACAGGTCTGTTTTGCGAGTTCCACCTGTTCAAGGACATAGGCGGCGTAGCCGGCAGCACAGTCGTCCATTTCCTCCGTGAACCAAACAAGGTTCTCCGTGGGGTCGGTCGCATCCATATTGAGAGCGCGGCGGAGCTTATATTCACAAAGCGCGTGAGCGTCGGTACCCTCGGCCGCGAAATCGCTGCCTTTGTCTTCGTAGCTCTCACAAAGCCGCGCGCTGGGCGGGCATCGGAGCCAGCGCTCCGACGAGGAGGCGGAGAGAAGAGCGTGACCTTTAGGTGGCATCGGTCAGTCCCTCCACATCGGCAAGCAGCTCCCCGTAATGGTTGGGGTCTATTTCAGACAGCTTGCTGGCGCCATACTTTTGGAGCAGAGAGCGGATTTGGGCGGTGTAGCCCTTGCGGGACTTGTCAGCCAAAATTGCTCTGACCACTTCCAATGTGGGAGCTGGTTCTTCTTTCGGGGCTGGTGCATTGGCGTTGAATGCCCCAGACAGCCAGTCAGCCGCGTCGCTGATGGCAGCGGCACATTTCCGCAGTTCTTCGATGGTCATCGCAATGTCGCTCATTTTGCTCATCCGCTTTTCCTCCTTCTCTGAATTGACTCTGTTCGGCTAGGAGAGTGAGTTTTCTCGCCAGCCGCTTCGACACGACGGAGATGGCGGTAAGAATACCGATCAGCTCTTCGTCGGTGCCGTTTCTTTGAATTCGTTCATTCATGCGGTTACCTCCGTTCCAAGGACTTGTCTCTTTCCTGTCCTCACTACCCACTGGAAAAGCGGATGGTGTCTGGCCGAAAAAGAGAGAAAACTTTTTTGCATAAAGAAACGAGGCTGCTTTGCAGCAGCCCCGTTCCGATTGAAAAAATATC
This sequence comes from Ethanoligenens sp., assembly GCF_047718355.1. Classification (NCBI taxonomy): domain Bacteria; kingdom Bacillati; phylum Bacillota; class Clostridia; order Eubacteriales; family Oscillospiraceae; genus Ethanoligenens; species Ethanoligenens sp. The sequence goes on along the minus strand of NZ_JBDNLG010000005.1, from coordinate 19,444 downwards.
AGGATGGGTTTTGATGACGTTCGCGAAGCGACGCGAAAAGCTTGTCCCTGCGATAAGTGAAGGTGTTGCGCGCCATGTTAAGAGCCGCGGCGCATTCCCGCTCCGTTTTGCCGGACATGATGAACTCGCAGATATGTCTGCCGTCCGGGTCGCGCTCGGTAAGCTCGTCCAATAGTTGTTCAAGAAAAATACTGTCGAGGACGATATCTGCGAAAGCCGCATCCGGGTCGCTGATGGTGTCACCCAGGCACATTTCATCGCCGTTGGCGTTCTCCATCGGTGCGTCCAGCGACAGCGTGTTGCCCGTGGCGCGGTAGCCGCATACGGCGCAGTCGCCGTCGCAGCGCCAGAGTTTGGATTTGGGGCAGACGCACTGACCGTTCTTGCGCGCGGCTTTCTGAATGCGCCAGATCGGGCGATAGTATTCGAGGTAGACCTCATCGGTCACGGTAACCCACTCGTTGGTGTTGGGAAGGTAGATTTTGCGTTCTTTGGCTTGTCCTTGATTGGCTTGGTTTTTCATGAGATTTCCTCCTGTGATTTGAATTGCGTGAGCAATCGCAGGGAGGAAATGTCGAAGTTTTGTGTAAATTTACACAAGCGTCATTGTTTTTCGGGTTAGAGCGTTGTATAATGGTTTAGTAGTGTTTAGGGTGAGTTACGAAATCCATTTGTTCTCTCTAAGCCACTGTATACGAGCAACAAAAAATGCCCCTGCGATTTCTCACAAGAGCAATGAAATAGTTCGCCGAGTTTGCCAGCCATGCTTCGCATAGTTGGCTGGAGTTCGCCGAGTTAGTTTTTAGAAAACATGGTGAAAATCTATGACAAGCACAGTAAAACAGCGCCTTTGCGGCGGCACTTTCTTCACATTGTTTTTACGCGCAAGAAAACCCTTGCGTGGAGCAAATGAATACTATACAGGAAATCCAGAGCCATATTCTGAACCCATGGCTCTGTTTGCCTTATCCAAGGTTATAGTTACTGATTGGAAAAGCATATTTGCATACGCCGATAGCACTGTTAGTGGGAATACTTCGGAATATAAGACCTGTAAAAACGAAGGCGGCTCGATATACCCTTTTGGTGATGATGCAGCATTGACCTCATTTGGTGAACGTGTCAAAGAAAGCTATCCTGCTGTATTATCCGAAATGTGCAAGGTTATAGGCTTGCTCATTGACACAGGCAGCATGAAAAAAGATGAACGCCTTGTTAAGGAACTTATCGCGTTAATTGGGGTCGATGATTCCATCAAGAACAGTCAACCTTTCTATGTTTTGGAGAATGGCGATGCTATAACGAAAGCTGATCTTCTCCAAGCAACGAATATATGCTTGCAGCCATTTTTATTAGGCGTTTGGTATTTCGCAGTAACACGTTCGGAGAAGAATACTTTCGGTAAAGAAACAATCGATTTGTGGTGTCCATCAACCGGGGGCGGAAAACGCGAGTATAAAGGTAACCTTGAAAACCTAATAACAAGGAATATCACGCTAACCTATCGCGAGCCCTTTAAGGAAAGTGCATATGCCGAAATTGTTGATAACCCCTTGGTAGACGAGCCTCTAACAAGTGATGAACCTCGTAGCGAAGAACAATCAACAGAAAAAGAACCTGCCGCATCCAACTTGACGCAGCAGGTTATAAACAACAATCCGACATTCTTCAATTTCAACGTATCCGGCAATAACAACAGTTTCTATAATCACGTAGATACAGTGAATATTAAAAACGGAGGACAAAAAGATGAGTGAAAAACTTCAGCCGATCTCATCGGCCATCCTTCCGTCAAGCGGAGCTTCGACAAATATAACTCTACCCGGCGATGGGAACACACTGATTGCCCAAGCAAATGTGGTAAACATGAAAAGCGTTTATATTCCTGTTGTTCAGGCAAACGGTGTAACACTACCGACAAGACGGACTATAAATGCGGATTATTATAATCTTTTCATCATCGGCGATGAAACATTTACTGGAGGATATTTTATCGTACCGAAGAAGTGCGCATTAACTGAAAGCATAGCACCAGAATTGAAAGCCTTGTATGCAAAACTCGATATGGATGCCGTTGCAACGATTAAAACCTTCCCGGCCATATTTGCAGGCAAAAACCATCAGTATTGTTGTGCGGGTGGGAATCAAGAAGCATACCTCGGATTTGTAAACGATATAAGCATTCAGGACAACGGTATTAGGGTTTCTTTTCATCTGCTGTATGCAATTCCCCAGAGACGATTGAATGAACTTGCTTGTGAAATTTCAATTGATAGTGCTTCGGCGTTCAATGAATTCGACAGTACACATTGGACAATTAAGCGGATAAACATAATAGAAAAACTGCGTAACGCAGGTTTGGATACACTGCTTTAAGAAAAATATCCATACCGAAACAGATATACACATTATGGAGGTTCAAAATGAGCAGCGAAAAAGAAAATATTGTTACTGAAAAGTGGGTAAACCTTGAGGATATTGCAGAATATCTCAGTGTGAGCAAGGACACTGTCCGCACATGGATGCGGGAAGGCAAACTCCCCGTCAACAAAGCTGGAAAGAGATATAAGTTCAAAATTTCCGAAGTTGATGAATGGGTACGAAAAGGAAAAATCAAAGACTAATAGACAACAAATCATATTTCATAAATACTGACCAATCTCGGTGGAAGGAGAAAAATTATGACGCCCAAAATGCCATCCGCAATCAAAAAAATAACGCTCAATACACCCACCTTCAACGGAGACGTGGTTGAGCCAACCTTTATCAATTTTTTCTATGGGAGAAACGGTGCCGGAAAATCAACAATAGCTCAGGCTATAGGATCTAATACTGGCATAGATTGGCAGGATGGAAAATCCGCCGCAGACTACGATATCTTGGTTTATGACCAAGACTTTATAAACAGCAATCTGCAAAACTACGGGAATCTCGCAGGTGTGTTTACCGTATGTGATACGAATATAGAGATTCAAAAGCAAGTTGAGCAGAAAACCGTTGACAGAACCTACGTCTGTCGTGGCTCTCGAGGATACGGATTCGCTGCTTATCGAAATAGGTACGCTTATTGACGAAATCAATCGTCAAATAAATGCAAACAACGATGTTGTGAACGACAAAAAGGCAAAAAAGACAGCTTCGATAAATCAGGTGTGGGAGCATCTTGCTTTCACGCTGAGTGCGGATGTAACAAAATATAAGGCAGAACAGGCTAAGTTACAAAAAGAAGCCGATGAACTGACATCCAAAGCAACCGCTGCCCGCCGTGCTTTCAATACAGCGACAGGAGAGATTGCCGAACTCAACAAGCAGGTAGTAAATACACAAGCCGCCATTGCCAGCATAAATGCCCTTCTGAAAGATTCTGGCTTCCAAGGCTTCAGCCTTCGTGAAAAGAAAGACACCCCGAATGTTTATGAGGTTATCCGTGAAGACGGAAGTATCGCGGTAAAGCTGAGTGAGGGTGAGCGAAATTTTATTGCTTTTCTATATTTCTATAATCTTGTTCGCGGCAGTCACAGCAGCGACGAAGTAAAAGACAAAATTGTGGTTATTGATGACCCGGTTTCCAGTATGGATAGCAATACTCTGTTTATTGTCAGTGCCATCATTCGTGAAATGGTCGAGGTCTGCTATAACAATACCGATTATCGCGGACAAACTGTTCAGGGCGACTACATAAAACAGATATTTATCCTTACGCATAATGTGTACTTCCACAGAGAAATTACATATCGTCAGGTCGGCCGTTACAAAAGCGTTTCGTTTTATATGATACATAAAACTGATAATGTATCTACGGTCAAGCTTTGTGACCGCGAGAGCGAAAGCAGTCCGACTGAAAGAGAAAACTATAACCCGGTTCAAAATTCCTACGCGGCGCTGTGGGACGAATTCCGAGCACTGAAATCCACCATTCCGTTGCTCAATGTAATTCGTCGTATTCTTGAATACTACTTCCTGCAGCTTTGCGGTTATGAAGGGACCAACATCCGCAAGCTCGTTCTGGATGATAATAAAGATAAATTCGTAACGCCCGTAGAAGGCGGTAAGCCGGACTACGAAAAATATCAGCTTGCTTCGGCAATGCTGACATATATCAACAATCCGCAGGGCATCAGTGACGGCTTGAATTATGTTGAGGATTGTGTCGATGCCGAGCAGTATAAATCGGTGTTCAAGCTCATTTTTGAATCGCTGCATCAGGAACAGCATTACAATATGATGATGGGCATAGAGGCGTAAGTCCTTTTTATGGGACAGCCGTTAATACAAAATTAAAACAGGCGAGCGCCTGAACGGAGGAACTATTATGGTTGATAAACAAGCAATAGATGCAATGTGGGACGATAGCCCCATTGATGTTTCCACAGAAGTAAACTTTATCTGGTCTATCGCAAACAAGCTGCGTGGTCCGTACCAGAGTGATAAATATAAGGATGTCATCATTCCGATGACTATCATCCGCCGTTTTGAGTGCGCCCTTGCGCATACGAAAAAAGCGGTCGTCGATAAATTTAACGCTGATCCCACCTATCCTGCAAAGGCAATGTATCGCATTTCCGGCTTTCAGTTTTACAATACCAGTGGGTATGACCTAGCAGAGCTGGTAAATGATGCCGATCATATCGCAGCCAACTTTAAAAGTTATATTCAAGGCTTTTCTGCCAATGTACAGGAAATTCTGCTCTCTGCGGAAAAGGGTCTTGATTTCTATAAGCAAATCGACAAGATGGATAAAAACAATCGTCTGCTTAGTGTCGTCAAAGCTTTTTCGGAGCTTGACCTTGATCCGCGTACCATTGACAATGTGAAAATGGGATATATTTTCGAAGAGCTTATCCGTAAATTCTCTGAAAATGCCGAGGCCGGCGACCACTACACTGGCAGGGATATCATCAAAACGATGGTCAATATTCTGCTGGCAGAGGGCTGCGACGACATTTTTGATGACGGCAAAGTTATCACGATACTCGACCAAGCCTGCGGTACAGGTGGTATGCTTTCCACCGGCTACAATTTCATCAAGCGTTATAACCCCTCCGCAGACGTCCGGCTTTTTGGGCAGGAAATCAACCCGGAATCCTATGCCATGTGCCTTGCCGAGATGCTCATTAAAGGGCAGAACTCCGAGAACATCTGTTATCAGGACACCATGATAGATGATCGCTTTAAGGATACGGAGATGCGCTTCGTGCTCGAAAATCCGCCGTTCGGTACGGCGTGGGGCGGCAAGGACGCTGCCGAAGGCGTTGAGAATGCCGTAAACGAAGAATATAAAAAAGGCTTTGACGGACGCTGGGGCGCGGGGCTTCCCGGTTCCGGCGATATGCAGATGCTGTTCTTGCAGTCGGCAATTGACAAAATGGACAAGCACAACGGACGCGCTTCCATCATACAAAACGGCAGTCCGCTGTTTTCTGGTGGCACAGCATCCGGCGAAAGCCAGATCCGCCGTTGGTTGCTGCAAAGTGACCTGATCGAGGCGATTATTGCATTGCCAACTGACCTCTTTTACAATACCGGTATTGCTACATATATTTGGGTGCTATCAAAAAACAAACGTGCCGAGCGCAAGGGCAAAATCCAGTTGATTGACGCTTCCGGCATCTATCACAAGCTCCGTAAGGCGCTGGGTAACAAGAGAAACGAAATTTCCCCGGAAGACCGCTCTGCCATTACACGGCTATATGCGGACTTCAAGGAAAACGAGCTGTGTAAAATCTATGATAACGAGGAATTCATCTACCGTGAATATGCCGTGATGCAGCCGCTTCAACGCAGCTACGCCATCACAGAAGAACGCATCCAGCAAATGCTTTCCAAAAGCGCGCTTAGTTCTTTGTATGACGAGGGAAAAGTCAGCGAACTGGAGAATTCCGAAGAAGAGCTGTCTGGCAAGAATGTAAAAAAGCTGGAGGATTATCAGAACAATAAGCCTATATTTGATGGCATCATTGCCGCACTAGAAGCCGACGTTTCCGAGAAGGTCTACCTTTCCCCAGCTGCGTTTCTACCGGTGCTAACAAAGGTGCTATCTTCCGCAACCGCAGACAAGAAGTTGATTGAAAAAATCGCAGATGGTCTTTCAGTCATGGATAAGAACGCCGAAATTCAGCGTGACAAGAAGGGCGAAATCATTTATGACAAGGAATCCAAGGATACTGAAATCGTAAAATATGGGGAGGACATTGACACCTATATGGCGCGAGAAGTCCTGCCTCACATCCCCGATGCGAAAGCATTTTTTGAGGAAGATTTAAGCAAGAAAAAGCCGGTCATCAAGACTGGTGCAGAGATTCCATTTACTCGCTATTTTTACAAATATCAGCAGCCTACCCCCAGTGAAGAGTTGGAGGAACGCTTTGTAACGCTTGAGAAATTAGTAAATGAGCGCGTTACAAAGTTGTTTGATTAAGGCGGTGATGATATGAGAGAGATGAAAGATTGTGGGATAGCATGGGTGCAAGAAATACCTTTGTCATGGAATATTATGCCAAATAAGTACCTTATGTTTAAATTGAAAAATGTTTGTCCAGTTTACAATGGCGAAGATATCCTTTCACTAACTATGAAGGGTGTAATAGTACGAGATTTAGATGCTGGCGGTAAAATGCCTTCATCTTTTGATGGCTATCAAAGAATAAGTGCTGGAAACTTGTTGATGTGTCTATTTGATATCGATGTGACCCCAAGATGTGTCGGCTTAGTAAAGCAAAATGGTTTAACCAGCCCAGCATACAGTCAGTTTGTATTGAGAGAAAATGCGAATGCGGCATTTTATTGCTACTATTATACAATGCTAGACATGGACAAAACTCTACTTCACTTAGCTAAGAATCTAAGACATTCGCTTACTGAAGACCAATTGGGGGCAATTCCAGCAATTGTGCCGCCTTTAGATGAACAGCAGCGTATCGCAGATTTTCTCGATGATAAATGTGCCAAAATTGATGCATTAACCGCCGATATCCAATCGCAGATTGACACCTTGGAGCAATACAAGCGGTCAGTCATTACCGAAGCGGTAACTAAGGGTTTGAATCCGGGTGCTACAATGAAAGACAGCGGCGTGAAATGGATTGGAACAATGCCTTCATTATGGAATTGCATCCGAGGGAAATACATACTGACCTATGTTCAAAAGCCAATAAGAGAAGATGATGGTGTGGTCACCTGTTTCAGAGATGGTGAAGTAACGCTCCGCACAAATCGCCGTGAAGATGGCTTTACCATGGCAGATAAGGAAATTGGCTATCAAGGTATTGATGTTGGTGATCTAGTGGTGCATGGTATGGACGGATTCGCTGGGGCAATTGGTATATCCGATTCTCGCGGTAAAGCCTCACCTGTTTTGAATGTGCTGGACACAAAGCAAAATAAACGCTACATCATGTATTATCTTCGCAGCATGGCATACGGTGATGTTTTCGTCGCAATGGCTACCGGCATTCGTGTCCGTTCTTGTGACTTGCGCTGGAATAAGTTATCCGAATTGCTTTATCCAGTTCCTTCCCTGCAGGAACAACAGGAGATTGTCGAATATATCGACAGCATGATTGATAAGGCCAATGCGGTGATTGCTGATAAGCAGGGACAGCTTGCCACTTTAGATGAATACAAGAAATCTCTCATCTATGAGTATGTCACAGGTAAAAAGGAGGTCACCGCATGAGAGTTGAATTTGCTGATTGTGAATTAGGGATTGGCGTTGCGTTATATGTCTCTGGTACCGAGTTTTTGAAAGCTGATAAGTCAAAGGATGAATTTTGTAGTCTTGCTGCAGCAACAGATGCTTTTTATAATCAACAAGGAATTGACTACCATATTGACCCAACAGACTATGATACGGTAAAACAATGGGTCAAAGCATCTGGCGCAGTAATATTCACTATAGAATCAGACCGTTATGGACACAGAAAGTGGTTTGAAATTTATGTATCTACAGATAATCGCTACAACAGAATTATCTGGTCTGATGATGGCAGAGAGTATTATTCAAAAGATAGCTCAGATTTGAAAAATACTCCGGCTAAAACTACAGCAAGGCAGAAAGGAAATCGTAACGCATGAATAAAATTCTTTCAGAAAAAGAATATCAGAAGTTTATAATGGAACGTTTGGAAAAAGACAACGGATATGTCATCCGCAAGGCTACCAGTTTCGACCGCCTGTTTTCCATAGACCGTGAGCTGCTGTTCAAATTTCTGAACGATACACAAAGCGCAACAATGGCGGCACTGCGCAAAATCTATAAAGATGACTTGGAAGAGACCATTGTCAGTTTCATTAACGCTGAGACGACAAAGGCGCGTGGCAGCCTGCTTGATATCCTGAAACATGGGATTGAAATTTCAAGCATGAAGCTGGAACTAATGTATACCAAACCGGCTACCACTTTTAATAAAGAGCTTCTCGCGAACTACGAAAAGAACATCTTCTCTGTTATGGAGGAGGTCTGGGCAAGCGACAAAGAACGTGTCGATTTGGTTATCTTTCTGAATGGCCTTGCCATCATGTCATTTGAACTCAAGTGCAATGCTGCCGGGCAGTCCTATCAGGATGCCATTTATCAATTTCGCTGTGAGCGCAATCCGAAAACGCGTCTGTTTCTGTTTAAGGCGGGGTGCCTCGTCAACTTTGCGATGGATCTAGAAGAGGTCTATATGACTACGAAGCTGTCCGGTGACTCGACCTTCTTTCTGCCGTTCAATATCGGCAATGGAAAAGGCGTTAACGCCGGAGCAGGCAATCCCACCTTCAAGGACAAGTACAGCGTATCCTATATGTGGGAGGATATTCTCACAAAGGATACCTTGCTAAACCTCATCAGCAAGTTCATATTTGTAGAAACAAAAGAAAAAGAGGATGAATTTACCGGCAAAATCAAAAAGTCTGAAAGTATCATTTTCCCGCGTTACCACCAATTAGACGTCATTCGTAAGCTATTGGGCGACGTTAGCGAAAATAAAACCGCGCAGAATTATCTGATTCAGCATAGCGCAGGCTCCGGCAAAACGAATTCTATCGCTTGGCTGGCGCACCGGCTCACGTCATTACATGACGCCGATGATAAAATCATTTTTGATAATGTAGTCATCATCACTGATCGAGTGGTGGTTGACCGTCAGCTTCAAAAGGCCATTATGGGTATGGAGCACAAGACAGGTCTTATCCGTGTGATGGACGACAAGTGCAACTCCTCCGATCTTGCAATCGCCCTCAAAGGCAACACAAAAATCATCGCAACTACAATTCAGAAATTTCCATATATCGTGGACAGCGTCGCGGGGTTGAAAGCAAAACGCTTCGCAGTCATTATCGACGAGGCGCATTCCTCCACTGCTGGAAAAGACATGGCGGCTGTCACTCAGTCTTTGGGTGTCGGTGAGCAGGATTATAACGATGTGCAGGACATAATTGCAGACGAGATTGCCCGCAACGGAAAGCAATCAAATGTGTCGATGTTTGCGTTTACTGCAACACCGAAGCCGACCACGCTTCAGCTTTTCGGGATGTTGAATACCAAGGGACAGCGCGAGGCGTTCCATGTCTACTCCATGAAGCAGGCTATTGAAGAAGGCTTTATTCTGGATGTGCTGCAGAACTATACAACTTATGATACCTTTTATCAGATAAATAAAGAAATTGAGGACGACCCCCGCTGCAAGACTTCTGATGCCAAGCGGCAGATTGCCCGATTTGTGGAACTGCATGAAACGAACATCTCACAGCGCATTGAAGTCATTGTGGAGCATTTCCGCACTTCCGTTATGACGGAGCTTGGTGGTATGGCAAAAGCGATGGTAATTACAGCTTCCCGGCAGGGCGCTGTCAAATACCGTCAGGCTTTCGAGGACTATATCACGAAAAAGGGCTACAAGGATATTCGCGCTCTGGTGGCCTTCTCTGGCAAGGTGAAGCTGCCGAACGATGATACAACCGAATACACCGAATCCTCCATGAACGGTTTTTCCGAAGATCAGCTCACGAAAGAATTTGACAAGGACGATTATCAAGTTCTGCTTGTGGCAAACAAATATCAGACGGGATTCGACCAGCCGAAGCTGTGCGCCATGTATGTCATGAAAAAGCTGAAAGGTGTTACAGCTGTGCAGACGCTGTCTCGCTTAAACCGTATCTTCCCGCCGTTTGAAAAGCACACATTCATATTGGACTTCGTAAACGACTATGCGGATATCACTGCTGCCTTTGCACCGTATTACACAACGACATTGCTATCCAATTCGGTGACACCCACAGCAATTTTTGACCTTGAAGCTAATATCGATTCTTATACAGTTCTTGACCCGGATGATATTGAGAGGGCAAACGACCTACTCTACAGCGAGAATATCACCGCGAAGGATAAGCAGAAGCTGACCTTTTATTTCAAAAAGGCGAAAAATCTGATTGAAAACTACGATGTGACCAAGCAGCAGGAAATCGTAGCTCTTATGCGCCACTTCGTTCGGTTTTATGAATTTTTGCTCCAAGTTTCCTGCTTTGAGGATGTAGACCTACACAAGAAGTACAACTTCATTACTTACTTGCTTTCTTACATCAACATCAAGCATCCTGGCGGCGGTTATAACCTTGACGGAAAAATCAAAGCAACCAATTTTGCCCAGAAAAAGGATGAGGAACATAAAAAATCTGAGCTTGTCGCGCAACCGGTTATGAAGCTTCCGACGGCCGATAGCTTTGGCTTGACCGAAGCCAAGGAAGAAAAACTCTCCCAGATTATTGCTGAAATCAACAGTCGCACAGGAAAAGCCTATGATAATGATGTCGCAGTAAAAGCAATGCTGCAAATCCGGGACATACTGCTAAAATCAGATAAACTGAAAACCAGCGCCAGAAACAACACCGTCAAAGATTTTGAGTTTTCCTATTTTGACGACATCGACGATGCCCTTATCGAGGGGCTTTCGCAGAATCAGGACTTTTTCTCGATGCTTTTGAGCAACGAAGAAATAAAGCGGCAGGTGTTAGGCATCTTCACCGATGAAATATACGTAAGCCTGCGTAAAGCCTAAGGAGGGGTATCATGTTTGAAAAATTCCGTTTGCAGGACGCTCTGGTGAAATACAAGCAGAATTTCGTTTCTAATCAATGGGGAAACGAGAAATACAAGTGGGAAGCAGTAAAATTCTTTCAGGATAATTGGAATGTGAATGCAACGAATTTTGCTGCGATGCTGACTCTCTCCCTTTCAAAAACATATAATTTGCTCGCATCCATGAACAACTTTCCGGCGCGAATGATTGAGAAATTTGCGGAAATATCTCCTGAAGAAGTGCGAGCGATGTTCATTGCTTTGTTTGACGAAGGCAAAGATGTCGTTACCAGAATTACAGATTTTAAAGACCAGTCATCCATTCTGCTCGAAAAGTATGGTAACGGCGCAGGACAGCATTATCAATACGAAAACGCCGTCAGTACCTACTTATGGCTGCGTTATCCTGATAAATACTATATTTATAAATATGGCGAGATTAAAACTGTTGCTGATGAACTCGGAAGCGATTATCGATTCAAGAAAGGCGCATATGCGGACAATTTGCGCAATTTTTATAGCTTCTATGATGAGCTATGTGCGGAAATTAAGAAAGATGAAGAGCTTGTAAGTCTGCTTAAATCCCGGCTTACGGGGGACTGCTATCCAGACCCGGAATACAGAACACTTACAATTGATGTCGGCTTTTACATCAGTCGCTACTTTTCGCAGAAAGAATCCGTAGCCACTGACGACTGGTTCCCAACAGATTACACGCCAAACATTTCTGTCGATAAGTGGGTAGAACTACTTAATGACCCCAATGTGTTTACAACCGGGAGCCTTGAAATCATGAAGCGTATGAAGGACTACGGCGGGCAGGCTACTTGTACCCAGCTCTCTATCAAATACGGTGAAACGAAGAACTTCTATAATAGCGGTTCTTCTGCTTTGGCACGTCGTATTGCAGAAAAAACCGGCTGTCCTGTAATGGATAGAGATGAAGAAAACTCTCGCTGGTGGCCGATTCTGTATGTTGGACGAAATGCTGGTAAAGATGAATCTGGTAGCTATATATGGAAACTACGAGACGAATTATCTGCTGCCCTCGATAAGGTTGACCTAAGCCAAGTGGAATTGTACGTTGCTGCAGCTCCAGGTGAAGAGGAACATGGCTATTGGTGGCTTAATGCAAATCCGAAAATATGGAGTTTTTCGGAAATTGCTGTCGGCGAAGTACAGTCGTATACACTCTATAATGACAATGGCAACAAACGTCGCATTTTCCAAAATTTCTTGGATGCAAAAGCCGGAGACATGATAATTGGCTATGAATCGAACCCGGTTAAACAAATTGTGGCGATTGGCAAAGTTAGTGCGGAACAAGATGGTGAGAAAATCTATTTTGAAAAAATCGAGGGGCTTTCCTCGCCGATTGATTATCAAACGCTGAAAAGCTGCTCTGAGCTGGAGAGAATGGAGTATTTCAGCAATCCGCAAGGCAGCTTGTTTAAGCTGACAAAGGGCGAGTATGATTTTATCGTCGATATGATTCGGGATGAAAATCCACTTGTTCAAGAAGAAAAATCAGAAAAGTATGACAAGGCGGACTTCCTTAATGAGGTTTACATGACAGAGAGCCGCTATGATATGCTGCTTTCAGTCCTGAAAAACAAAAAGAACATTATTCTGCAGGGGGCACCCGGTGTCGGGAAAACTTTTGCAGCAAAGCGCCTCGCATACTCGATGATTGGCGAAAAGGACGAAAACCGCATTGAATTCGTCCAGTTCCATCAGAATTACTCTTACGAAGATTTTATGATGGGCTATAAGCCTGTGAATGACGGATTCGAGCTAAAATATGGCATCTTCTATCGTTTCTGTCAGAAAGCTGCAAACCAGCCGGACAAGGACTTCTTCTTTATCATAGACGAAATTAATCGTGGCAACATGAGTAAAATCTTCGGCGAATTGCTTATGTTGATTGAATGCGATTATCGTGGCACGAAAGCCACACTTGCATATAACGGTTTGTCGTTTGCTGTGCCAAAGAACCTTTATATTATCGGCATGATGAATACAGCTGACCGAAGTCTTGCTATGATTGATTATGCTCTCCGCCGTCGTTTCAGCTTCTTTGAAATCGAACCGGGCTTTGACTCCGAAGGCTTTGTAAAATACCAAAATGGTTTGAATAATGAAACATTCAACACTCTTATCGAACGTGTAAAGGAGCTTAACAAGGAAATCGCACTTGACAAATCCCTCGGTAAAGGATTCTGTATTGGACATAGCTATTTTTGTGGGCAGGCCATCTGCACTGATGAATGGATGAACTCCATTATTGACTATGACATTTTACCGATGCTGAGTGAATACTGGTTCGATGACAGTGGAAAATTGCAGCGCTGGGAAAACATTCTGCGTGGTGTATTTCAATGATTAAGGATAAGAGTATCTTTATCAAGAACATATACTATATGCTTTCCTATGCATTCACCACTCTGAATCAGTCAAATTTTGAGGATGTGGCGACTGAGGAATTTGAGAATATGCACAATCTCTTTGCTGCGATTCTCTCCAAAGGCATCGGGCAGCAATTGAAGCAGGGTTTATATCGTGAGTATCTGAACAAGACGGAAAACATGGCGGTTATGCGTGGTAAAATCGATATTTCAGGCACTATCAGAAATAAAATTGCTCGCCAGCAAGTTTTGTCCTGCGAGTACGACGACCTATCAGAAAATAACCTGTTAAATCAGATTCTAAAAACAACCGTAATGATCCTGCTTCGTCTTTCAAGGGTTGATAGCGAACACAAGGATGCTCTTAAGAAAGAAATACTGTTTTTTTCAAACGTGGACACATTGGAGCCATCATCTATAAAATGGGCAACAATCCGGTTTCAAAGAAACAACCAGACCTACCGTATGCTCATCAGTATTTGCCAGCTTATTCTGCAAGGAATGCTTCAGACAACGGAACAAGGCGAATATAAGCTCGCATCGTTTGTCGATGAGCAGCGGATGTGCCGTCTTTATGAGAAATTTATCTTGGAATACTACAGCAAGGAATTCCCAGCATTGAATGTAAGCGCATCGCAGATACCATGGGCATTGGACGATGGCATCGGTACAATGCTTCCAATAATGCAAAGCGATATTACTCTTGCCAGGGGAAACGAAGTGCTGATTATCGACGCAAAATACTATACACATACGACACAGGTTCAATTTGACGTGCATACCCTTCATTCCAGCAATCTGTACCAGATATTCACCTATGTGAAAAATAAAGACTCAAAATTTGGAGAGAAACCACATAAAGTATCGGGAATGCTTCTGTACGCCAAAACCGACGAAACAATCCAGCCAGACAATGCTTATCAGATGAGCGGCAATAAAATAAGTGTGAAAACGCTGGACTTGAATTTGCAATTTGTTGAAATCGCTGCGCAGCTCAACAGAATTGTAGAAGAGCACTTTGGATTAAATGTAGTATAAAACATGGCATAAACGGGGAGGTGAAGTTATGCATACAAATCAGGATATTCATGCGTTTGCGGTGAAATGGTTTGACAAGTTCCGGAACACAAAAACTGTGTCGCGTGAAATTGAAGACCCCACTTTTGCTGACGAGTGCTCCTCGCTCGGCTTCAAAATGGACTGTGGCAAAGCCTTTGAAGAAGCCTACTCCAATAGCCATGCTTTTAACGATTATCGCGAGCTGGATAAAATAATAGATGATATTACCGATGTGGCGCTTCTTGGCTCAGGTATTTTTTCAAAATGGTGGTATTTCACACACTGGGCTGGTCCCGGTGAGAATATACTTTCCTTTGAGAACAGATCGTGGTTTATTACTGCTCTTGGCAGGCTGGAGCGTCTCGTAGCCGACGATGATACAAGCCCCTTCATTTTCGAAGGAATGGCAAGTAAAATACAGATCATTTCCAACAATATCTGCTTTGGTCCTTGTCCGTTGCCTGATGATGAAATTGAACAGCATCTTTCCATTACAGCAGACGGTAGAGTATTCTTTTCTGCATATGCCTACGGCGATGGAATAAAGCACATTAAAACAAACACAAAGAACTTCAAAATTGAAGCTGAAAAAGCTGCTTGTATTTTGAAAACCGTTGGTGATTACTTTTCCGAAGAATACGATGTGGCAGTTGTCACTGATGTTGGAGAATGGGAAATGACACTTACGAATACAGAGAATGCGTTATATCATTTTCGAGGTTCACTTTGCGCTGGGTGTTTCGAAGAGCTGGATAACATTTCCAATATAATCCGTTTCAATCTCAATATGCCTGAATTACTTGTTTTTGATGGCAGGTCAAATTCAGACAGAATTGAAAAGATTGTTATTGACTATCATCGTCTAACGAAGATTAAGCCCGGGGTCAAACCCGAAGGCGCTACATGGGAATATGCGACTTGGGACTACAGTGAACACATCACGATAGACAGAAAAAGTGAGGTCTTGGAACATATTCAAAATATCGGCACTGGCTGTCAGGTGTCTCGGAAATATCATGTTGAGGATGGTATCACATCTTTTTTAGATGATATCAACGCTGATGATTTCATGGTTCATACCGAAGGAAATCCTCCCGATGTCATCGTAAATCCACTGGAGACGAAGGATTACAAAATCACAATTGATTACCTGTATGGTGAACAGCAAATCCTGACCGGTACATTTGACAAAAACGGTCTCCCTGACGATTTCGCGGATTTTGCAAAATCCATATTTGATTTTATGTGTTTTTACGGAATGGGCGAAATCCTTGATTCGTCAGTATATGGAAAGCCTTTGCGCAAGCAGACAGATTACATCTTTTGCAATGTTCAGTTTGATGATTACGGAAAAACATATTGCTATCTGACCAATGACGACACTCTGGAAGCGGGCGATTATGTTATTGTTCCTACCGGAAAAGACAACCACGAAGTAATTGTTCAAATAGAAAGCATCGAATACCATTCTTGCGAAGATGCTCCATTTCCACTAGACAAAATAAAAAAGGTCATCAAAAAACACATTGATAACAAAAATATTGACAACGATTCCACGGATGAAGAAGACTCTATTGAATTGCCCGAAGATGCTGTGATAATGGAAAGTGAGCCGCTTTCGGGAGTATCCGTTGAAGAGTGGCGTGATATGCTTGGTGACGACTATACCGAGTCAGCTTTAGCTACATCGCTTGCGGGTGCTTGGAATGAAGCGGGCTGGTTGATGGATGAAGCTGACGATGATGATAGTACGCCCGAAATAAAAACGCGATATGAATCGTGGTGGACATTGCAGGTAGAGCTTGTCGAAAAGGTCGCCGCAATTCTGCAATGCGAATGCCAAACGCCATATATCAAGCTGGTGACGCCATTTATGGAGCGCAACGGGTATCGCGACGGCGGCAGTTGGTGGGTGAAGAAAGAAGAAACTAGCGAAAACTAACTGAGCAATTATTGTCAAGAAAGTCTGACCTCAAATCGTTAAAATTCGCAGCACCCTTAAAACCGGGAAGAGGTACATTTTATCTATAGTTTTCACTTTTGCCACCATAGATGACATGACTTGAACCACGCTATGCACTGATTTGTTTCCACGAACAGATAAAGTCATAAAATGCATTGGACATATTCCCGCGCACGGAAAAATGTACAAAATTTCCTTTGCCTTATTCCCTTGCACGGAAAAACTGCCAAATACATACCCGACATCAATCTGATGCTATCGTTCCATGTTGAGACGGTAGTATTGATGTCAAGGGTAAAAGAGTAAATGTACAGAAAACCCAGTAAGTAAGCCATTTCTGTGGTTTTACGATTTTCAAACTGCACACTCAAAGCGTGATTTTACCTGTGCATGGGAATCAGTCTATCGGATCAGTTTCCGTTGGCGAGAGGGCGAGATTGATAACAGGGTTTCACGAGGGTACAGGATGGATGTTTTTGGATTTTGATGCGTGCGTGGGAACAGGTTGAAAGTGCGGCCTATAATCCTCCTTTTTATTGGAAAAAGATAACCAAAAAACCGCTGATTTTGTGGTTATGACAACTTATCCTTCATAGTTTTTAAAGCACATCAATTACAGGTCTTATATATGTAGGGAGGGTGAAAGTATAGTGTACGGAGCAATTCTTGAAAAAGGAGAAAAGTATTATACCTATTTACGTAAAGTGTTTGATGCAATTGGAAACAAACAAAACGAGTATAACTGGCTTATCACTGACTGTGTATGCTACCCTCAAACACAAAGAATCGACGAGAAGCTTTCTCACGAATATTGCTGGTTGAGTGGAAACGAACTGACGAGTATTGTTGAAAGTGAAGATTTTCAATGGATATGGGCTGTTTTATCCGGGTTTAGTAAAGATATTCCTCTCGCCAAAGTGTTAGAAAGTCCTCTTCCGTTTGCAAATGGATACACAGGTTTTTGGAAGAATCCTGTTTCTATTCAACATCCTTTAGCCAGCCTTGAAATTGTGCCTTGGGATGGTTCGTTAACATTGTTAATCAGCAATCAGAAAGACGTAGTAGACAATTTTATGAAGGCATTTCCCCTAAGTGAGGACTTATCATTATACAATGCCACTTAAGTATGATATTAGTATTTGCCTACTTATCTTTATGCTATAATAAACATATACAACCACCAATCATCTGTAGATACTGTGATAAGGAGGTAAAGCTATGTCAGATGAGACTCCGAAATTAAAAGTGACAATGATACCGCCTGCTCTTCAGTTCCTGAAAAAGATCGCCATTTACTGCCGCGTCAGCACAACACACGAATTGCAGGATGAGAGTTTGGATATCCAAATCAAAACGATGAGGCAATTTGTGGTCTGCAATCCAAAGTGGATGTTGTACGAGGTTTATACGGACAAGGATTCCGGCGGAAACGCAGCGCGTTACGGGTGAAGCGGCAAAAGTTGTCCGTCTGATTTATAACTTATATTTAAATGGCAGCAGTATTGTTTCGATTATCCGGGAGCTTGAAAGCCAAGGCATAAAATCACCACAGGGTAAGGACACCTGGTCGAAGCGCTCGATCCAAACTATATTAACCAACAAAAAATATGCAGGGCATGTGTTGGTTGGCAAGACCTACTCAGGTGATTTCCCCAATAATAAGCAGCGACAAAATCGTGATGAGCAGGAACAGTTCTTGATGAAGAATGCCCACGAGCCAATTATTAAAGAGGAAATGTACGACCAGGCTCAAACTGAGATGCAACGCAGGAGCAATACAGAAGCTGTCAACGGCAAAACAAAACGGAAAGATACGCATTATAGCTCAAAGCAGGAGAAACAGGAGTAGTTATTTTGCTTGCAGTTGATGACATCACACGGAATGCGATGAACTTGGAAAACTTAAAATTCAAAAGACAAAACACAAAACACGCTTACAGTTCCGGATATGACTGGAGAACGAGTAATCAATCTGATTCCGCTTCTGGGGTATTTCGGCGATAACGGCGTTATTCGCTTCGCCGAAATTAGAGTGAATATTCTTGCTTTGCTGTCTAAGGCTCTGAAAGGCAAGGCAAATACGGTTGTCAATGCACTCGCTGCGGTATTCACCATTTTGTCAGTATTACTTGTCACTTCGCTTATGCTAAGTCACTGATGGGTGCGTCTCAAATAGATATCTGTGACACAACAAAAAGAAGTACGAGTGAAAATAAGGAGAGCTATCATTAAATGCATTTGATAACAGATCGATTAATCATTCGTGGTTATGAAAGAAAGGATGCCGCAGGGTTGTATGAACTCCTTGCACATCCTCCTGTACATTGTTTTATAAAAGAAAAATTGGGTTCTCTTGAAGAAGCTGAAAGGGAAGTGGAGCAAAGAGAAAATGAGGGCGAACACTTCGCAGTTTGTCTGGTTGGTACGGACCTGATGATTGGAGATCTTTTTGCCATCAAGGAAGAACCTGACACGTATTGTGTCGGGTGGAATTTTAACTTGAAATACGGTAAAAACGGTTATGCGTCCGAAGCGGCAAAATCGCTGTTTAGCTACCTCTTCCATAGCGATGCAAGAAGAATATATGCGTATGCGGAAGACGACAATATTCCGTCCCAAAAGCTCTGCGAGCGTCTTGGAATGAGAAGAGAAGGCTTTTTCATTGAGTTTATATCTTTTATCAACAATCAGGATGGGACTCCGCATTATGAGAACACATATCAATATGCCGTTCTGAAAAGAGAGTGGCTAGAGCAACAGATTTTAGCTTGACAGCAACAAAACAAGTCAATATACACTGCTTTGAAGTCAAAAAAGCACGAAAATGGAGTGATCTGCCACCCATGATTGTGCCTTTTTTATTTTTGCGCATGGATGTTTCCATTGGCAAAAAATATTTGAGATTATTTTGAGAGACCATTCCTTGACAAAAAGTAATTAAGTGCTAATATATTAAGT
>NZ_JBDNLG010000004.1:0-55207 GCF_047718355.1 Ethanoligenens sp. | reverse complement strand
TATCAATAATATATCATATGGCAAGACGTTTGGGAAGTATTTCCGTGAAAATAATTGTCGCGGTTTTCCAACAAAATGCGTGCTGCTGTCCCGAATGGCTTGTTTTTTCAATGCCTTTTTGGTATACTATCCTTGAAAAGACCGTATGACTGGCGGAAGTGGATAAACCACACGGAGTACGGTTGGGTTACGGGGTTTTGCCCAATGGTAACGTGAATGCCGACCGCCTGGGCGTAGTGTTGAGCTATCCCCGGGCGGTTTTTATTTGCCTGGTCGTGGGCATGGGGTAGCCACGCGAGGGAACGGTGCTTTGCACACGATTGGAGGAAATTATGAAAAAACGCGCACTCATCAGTGTTTCAGACAAAACCGGCGTGGCGGCGTTCGCAAAAGCGCTGGAAGATCTCGGGTATGAAGTGGTGTCCACCGGCGGCACGGCGAAAGCATTGGCGGACGCTGGTGTGGCCGTGACCGGCATCAGCGATATCACCGGTTTTCCGGAATGCCTGGACGGGCGGGTCAAGACGCTGCATCCAAAGGTACACGCGGGTATCCTCGCCATACGCAGCAATGCCGAGCACATGCGTCAGATCAAGGAATTGGGTGTGACCCCCATCGACATTGTGGCCATCAACCTTTACCCGTTTAAAGAAACCATTTTGAAACCCGGCGTGTCGCTGGAGGAAGCCATTGAAAACATTGACATCGGCGGCCCGTCCATGATTCGCGGCGCAGCTAAAAACTGGCAGGATGTGGCGGTGGTCATCGACCCGACGGACTATGCTGTGGTGCTGGACGAGCTGCGTCAAAACGGGGCGGTCTCACGCGAGACAAAGTTCCGTCTGGCGGCCAAGGTCTTTGAGCACACCGCACAGTATGATGCGCTGATTGCTGATTATCTGAGAAAAGCACGCGGCGACCATAGTCTGCCGGACGCGCTTACCCTCACCTTTGAAAAACGGCAGGAGATGCGTTACGGTGAAAATCCGCACCAGCCTGCGGCATTTTACACCGAGGTAGGTGCGCCGTCAAACACCTTGGCGGCGGCAAAACAGCTGCACGGCAAGGAGCTCTCCTATAACAACATCAACGATGCAAACGGCGCGCTCGACCTGCTCAAGGAGTTTGGCGAGGCTGTCCCGACTGCCGTAGCGGTGAAACATGCAAACCCCTGCGGTGTGGCGACCGGCGCTACGCTGATGGAAGCCTATCAGCGTGCATATGAAGCCGACCCGGTTTCGATTTACGGCGGCATTGTGGCGCTCAACCGTGTGGTGGATGTCCCCACCGCAACCGAATTGGCGAAAATTTTTCTGGAAATTCTCATCGCGCCGGGATTTGAACCGGAAGCGCTGGCCATTTTGGAAAAGAAAAAGAACATCCGTCTGTTGGAACTGCCCGATCTCGCCAAGCCCAACGACCCGGAAACACTGGACATGCGCAAAGTAGTCGGCGGTCTGCTGGTGCAGAAACTCGACACGTTCCTGCTGGATGAAAATGACCTGAAATGCGTCACCAAGCGTCAGCCGACGCCGGAAGAACTGGACGAACTGCATTTTATCTGGCGGGTAGTCAAGCACACCAAATCGAACGGCATTGCCCTTTCGAAAAACCACCAGACGGTAGGCATCGGGCCGGGGCAGACCAACCGTATCACTGCGTTGGAGTTAGCCATCAAATACGGCGGCGAGCATGTCAAGGGCAGCGTGATGGGTTCGGACGCGTTCTTCCCATTCTCAGACTGTGTGGAGGCTGCACAGAAGGCAGGCATTACGGCCATCATTCAGCCGGGCGGCTCTATCCGCGATGAAGATTCCATCAAGGCTGCCGACGCGGCGGGCATTGCGATGGTTTTCACCGGTTACCGTCACTTCAAGCACTAAGGGGGCACAGCCCCTTTTTTATGTTCAGGTGAAGCGGGATGAAAATGCACACGCACAGCCTGAAAGGGGCACAGCCCCCTTTTTATGTTCAGGTGAAGCGGGATGAAAATGCACACGCACAGCCTGAAGGGGGCACAGCCCCTTTTTTATGTTCAGGTGAAGCGGGATGAAAATGCACACGCACAGCCTGAAAGGGGCACAGCCCCCTTTTTATGTTCAAGTGAAGCGGGATGAAAATACACACGCACAGCCTGAAAGGGGCGCAGCCCCGTGTTCAGGGTTTCTCGGCATTGCGATATGTACACACAGGGAGAGAAAACAATCATGGATTTGTTGGTCATCGGCGGCGGCGGACGCGAACACGCCGTTATTAAAAAGCTTAAGCAGAGCCCCCGCGCTGGCACGATTTATTGTGCGCCGGGCAATGGCGGCATCGCGGCGGATGCAACCTGCGTACCCCTCAAAGCCACCGATGTGGACGGTGTGCTGCGCTTTGCCCAAGAGCATAAGATTGAATTTGTGGTGGTAACGCCCGACGACCCGCTCGCCCTCGGTATGGTGGATGTACTGGAAGCGGCGGGTATCAAGGCATTTGGACCGCATCAGGCGGCGGCGGCTATTGAGAGCAGTAAGGTCTTTTCCAAAAATCTGATGCAAAAATACAACATTCCCACGGCGGATTATGCTGTGTTTGATACGCCTGCCGCCGCGCTGTCTGCCATCACCGCAAAAGGGAGTTATCCTGCCGTCATCAAAGCAGACGGGTTGGCGCTGGGCAAAGGCGTGGTCATCGCACAGGATGTAGATGAGGCGCGTGCCGCGCTCCATTCTATTATGGAGGATAAGATATTCGGCGCTTCGGGCAACCGGGTGGTGGTGGAGGAATTCCTCACTGGGCCGGAAGTCAGCGTTCTTGCCTTTACCGATGGAAAAACCATCTGCCCGATGGTTTCCTCCAAAGACCACAAGCGTGCGCTGGACGGCGATAGGGGCCCGAATACCGGCGGCATGGGCACGATTAGCCCCAATCCCTATTATACCGATGCAATTGCCGCGCAGTGCATGGAGACGATCTTCCAGCCGACCGTGCGCGCGATGAACGCCGAAGGCCGCCCGTTTAAAGGCTGCCTGTATTTTGGCCTGATGCTGACGCCGGATGGCCCCAAAGTGATTGAATATAACGCACGTTTCGGCGATCCCGAAACACAGGTGGTGTTGCCGCGCCTGCAAAGCGATTTGCTGGAGATTATGGAGGCCGTCGCGGATGAGCGGCTGGCCGACATGACCATTTGCTGGGACGACCGTGCCGCTGCCTGCGTGGTCGCGGCATCGGGCGGCTACCCGGGCAAATACGGAACGGGCAAAGCCATCACCGGTATTGCGGCGGCCGAGACGCACCCGGATGTTACGGTTTATCATGCAGGCACAAGGCTTGCGGATGGCGTGCTGGCCACGGCAGGTGGGCGTGTTCTGGGTGTGACGGCTTTAGGGGATACGCTTTCACAGGCATTGGATGCTGCGTATGCGGCACTTGGTGATATCCATTTTGATGGAATGCAGTACCGTACGGATATTGGGCGATAAAACGCGCTTCGGCTTTCTTTTTTGCATAAAGAACCGCCGCACGGCTTGCCGTGGCGGCGGTTTTTCTATACAATAAGGGTGGGGTTGCTTTTAGCCTTTGTTTCAGCGGCAATATCGTTCTGCGGCAGAAACGCTGCGGGAAGCAGAAAGCGTTCCGTACTGTTCACCTTGCAGGTTGGCCAGTTGCCATGATGTAAGCGGGAACTCGTGTTACAGGAAAGAAGAAAACTGTTTTTCCATAGTGTTTTCCACGTTTTTCACAAGATTTGTTAAGGAAGTGGAGAAAAGGGGATATTCCTGCGCGATCTTTTCCGGGCTGAGAGTTAACTTCTCTGCGTCTTTAAACGGTGCGACGCCTGGGCAGCTTTTTCCGTGCAAAATGTTGAACAACTGCATTTTATCCAAAACCATTGCTGCGGAGGTCAACTGCGTAAACTGGCTTTTATTGATAGCAAACAGTCCATCCGGGTTTTTGTTGTTTGCATGATAAAGACCACGAAAAACAGTATAAACCGCAAGAAACAGGAAATCGGAGGCGACCACAGTCAGTTCACGGCTGCCGGCGCATTGGAGCATATCGTATACGATATTGAGCGAGTTTTCCATCAGCTTTTTATTGAGGGTGGGAAGAAGACTTCCCCGAAACTTGTTGTCCTTGCCGGCGGCGTCTGGCTCCGGCAGATCTTCCACCGAAAGCATGACGCCGGTTCGGTCCGGAGAACGTCCAAGCAGATAATCGCAGGACACACCATAGAAGTCTGCCGCGCGTACGACAAATTCCAACCCGCATTCCCGGATACCTTTTTCATAATGTGAAAGCAATGCTTGGGAAATCCCCAGTTCCCCGGCAGCTTTTTTCTGACTGATGCCCATTTCTTTGCGCAAAAGCGTTAGGACGCGTGGAAAGTCTTTATTCATGTCGCCGCTCCTTTATATAACATACAGTATAATTATAGTAGCATGTGAGACTGTTGTAAAGCAAATGGACGAAATCGGGGTTGTCGAAAATACACGAATAATAGCACATAACTTATACAGTTCGCACGAGAGAGGAGCATTCGATTCATATGAAGGCCTATCATTTGTATTTAATTCGCCACGGTATGACACAAGGAAACGACGAGGGGCGGTATATCGGCGCTACCGATCAGCCGTTAAGTAAACGCGGTGAGGAGGAATTGAAAAAACTCGCCCAAAACGCCGATTATCCTTATGCAGATGTTTTTTTTACCAGTCCATTGCAGCGTTGTGTGCGCACATTGGAGATACTCTATCCCGGCGCAAAGCCGCAGGTCGTGCCTGATCTGCGCGAATGCAATTTTGGGGCATATGAAAACAAGTCTATGGAGGATCTCAAAGACGATCCTTCCTATCAGGCGTGGGTGGCAGCGAAAGGGAAAAGCACGCCGCCGGACGGTGAACCGGTGGAATCATTTCAAAAGCGCTGCTGCACCGCGTTCGCCGGCATTGTAGACCAGCTGTTGCGCACAGGTTCCACCCACGCCGTGGTCTGCGCCCACGGCGGCACAATCATGTTTATTTTGGCGGCATTTGGCTACCCTAACCGCCCGTTTTACCATTGGATGACCGGTAACGGACAAGGCTACGAAATCGTCATTACCCCACAGCTTTGGATGAGTGCGCAGGCATTCGACATTGCCGCCCCCATCCCTGAAAATGCACCGCAAAATAATTTGGCGGGTCTGCGGGGGGTAATGGACGCTTTTGAAGACAACCGGCAAGAGTGAGCGGCTGGTGCGGGATAATCCTGATATGCATTCAAAAATCCCCCGTGCGCCATCTTGAAATGGCGGGCGGGGGATTTGCTTTAATTTTTAGCGCCATGGTCGTCTATGGTCTGCTGCGCCTTTTGCACCATGTTGTGAAAGGTTTTCATTTGTCTATGCGTTTGATTGGGATGTGCGGTATTGTCCTGGGCGGAGCTGTGCCCCGGCTGGAACTCCGGTCCGCCTCCTCGAAATGGGCGTGCTTCCATGTGGCAGCCCTCCTGTTTTTACTATAAATTTGTCATCTGTCGACGACAAATTTAGTTTTCCCACACATTGGCGCTGCATACATGTGGGAGCAAAAACAGAATTTTTTGTTTTGAAAAGGATTGCGCCGTTAATTGAATACGATACCGCTGTCGGCAAACAGCGCATTTACAGCTTTGCGTAGCCCCGCATGTTCGCTCCGGGACAGCGCGGGATCTTTTTGGAGTAAGGTGTCGGCGGCGCGGCACGCTTCCCGCAAGATGTTCATATCGCCTATCAGGTCGGCAATCGTGAGTGCGGGCAGACCGTGCTGTCTTTTTCCAAAGAAGTCGCCCGGACCGCGCAGTTTCAGGTCCTGCTCCGCAATGGCGAATCCATCGGTGGTTTTACAGAGGGTCTGGAGCCGTTTGCGTGTCAGTGTGTCCTCCGCGTCGGAAATTAAAATGCAATGCGACTGCGCAGCGCCGCGCCCTACCCGGCCGCGCAGCTGATGCAATTGTGACAAACCGAACCGTTCGGCATTTTCCACCACCATGACCGTGGCGTTCGGCACGTCCACGCCCACCTCGATGACGGTGGTGGACACCAGCAGTTTGCATTCTCCGGATGCAAATGCCCGCATGACCTGCTCTTTTTCACGCGGCGGCATTTTTCCATGCAGCAGGCCTACCGGCATCCCCGCAAATGTGCTCGCCGCCAGTTTCTCCCGCAGCTGCACGGCGGCTGCCAATCCGCTCTCGTCGGACTCAACCAGCGGGCAGACGACATATGCCTGTAACCCCTGCTCCAACTGGGCGCGCAGAAACCGGTAGATGCGGGTGTGCATTTTGCTTCCCACCAGATACGTTTTAATCGGCCGCCGGCCCGCAGGCAATTCATCGAGCACCGATACATCTAAATCGCCGTAGACCATCAGCGAAAGTGTACGCGGAATGGGCGTTGCCGACATAATGAGCATATGCGGGGCGGACTGCGCTGTGCCTGTCGTCTGCGTTTCCGGGAGTGTATCGGAATCGACGGCGGGTCCGCTCCCGCCTTTGGCTGCCAGCGCCGCCCGCTGTGCCACGCCGAATCGGTGCTGTTCATCGGTGATGACCAATCCCAGACGGTGGAATGTCACATCCCGCTGGAGCAGGGCGTGGGTGCCGACTGCCAGATGCACCGAACCATCCGCCAATGCGGCTTTGATTTCCTTTTTTTTTGTGGCAGGCAGGCCGCCGGTAAGCAGACCCACCTGCAGGCCGCTGGGCGCAAGCAGCTTTTTTAGATTTTGTGCATGTTGGGAGGCGAGGATCTCCGTGGGTGCCATCAATGCCGCTTGCAGGCCGTTGGCGTGTGCCAGTACGCAGAGTGCCGCCGCCACCAGCGTTTTGCCTGACCCCACATCGCCCTCAATCAGCCGGTTCATCGGCACGGCACACTCCATGTCGGCGGAGGCTTGCGCAATGGCACGGCGTTGCGCGTTGGTAGGCGCATAGGGTAAGGACGCAAAAAACGGGGTAAAGTCATACGCAGGCAAACAACGAAGCGCATTGTTGCCGGTCTGACGATGGCGCAGTAATCCCATCCCCAGCAACAGCGCCAACAATTCTCCGAACACCAGACGACGGCGTGCGGCGGTAAGCGCCTGTGTATCTTTTGGAAAATGAATGTTTTGCAGCGCATAATCCACAGGGCACAAGTGATGTTCCGCCCGTAAATCGTTGGGCACTGGATCGGAGACGGCATGTGCTTCCATCAAATGCAGTGCCTCCCGCACGGCATCCGCCACCGCGCGAGAGGATAGCCCCGCTGTCGCTGCGTAGACAGGGCGCAGACCGGGATTGCGATCGGCAGGCACACATTCCGGTGCTGTCATTGTTTTCTTGAACGCCGTGCCGCTCACGTGCCCATACAGGAAGTAAGGCATCCCCTCTTTCAGCAGATCTGCGGCGTACTTGTTGTTAAAGAAAACGACCTCCAGTATGCCGCTGTCATCTGCCGTGCGCACTTTGCAGAGCAACATGCCGCTGCGCGCCTGCGTCACCTGTGCAGGTGCCATTACCACCACGCGAACGCAGCACACTTCTCCAAGCTGAACCTGTGCGATCGGGACAGGTGTGGTAAAGTCTTCATATCCTCGCGGGTAAGTGTGCAGCAAATCGCGTACCGTGCGCACACGCAATTTCGCAAACAGCGCCGCCCGTTTGGGACCTATGCCGCGCAGGGTCTGCATATCCCGCGCCAGTTCCTCCATGCGTATCCTCCGTGATAACAAAAAGCGGCAGGGCTGTTCACCCGCCGCGCATTTTTCTGAAAACCGTACTGCCCTTATTGGCAGCAGCCCCCGCCGGATTGGCCGGGGTATTGATCATACGGCAGTACCCATTACGTGGTCATTCAACGGATAGAATAAAACTGTAGACCGGCTGCCCGCCGTTGATGACATTGACTTCGGCCTGCGGAAACCGCCCCGCAATTTCTGCGCGTACCGTTTCAGCCTGTGTCGCACTGGCGCCGTCCCCGTATAGGATGGTGATGAATGTTGTGGATTTGTCTGCCATGTCCCGCAGCAGTTTGACCGTGGCGTGCACTGCATTGCTGTCGGTAAAGGCAACACGGCCCTCTTTTAAGGCAAGTATCTCATCCTTGTGAATACGTTTGCCGTCAAATTCAGTGTCCCGCGCGGCGTATGTGACAAGCCCGGTGCGCACCTTATTGTAGGCGGATTCCATCGTCAACAGGTTTTGGTCGGCATCCGCGTCGGGCTGATAGGCCAGCATGGCAGTCATCCCCTGAGGGATGGTTTTGGTGTGAAGCACACGGGCCTTGCCGGCGGAAAGAGCCGCTGCCTGTTCAGCCGCCATCAGGATGTTCTTATTGTTTGGCAGGACAAAAACAGTTTGCGCGCCCACGCTCTCCACCGCTTTCAGAATGTCCTCGGTGCTGGGATTCATTGTCTGCCCACCCTCGACCACTGCGTTCACGCCCAGATCGCGGAAAACGTCCACCACGCCTTTTCCGGAAGCTACCGTGACGAATCCGATCGACTCTAACGGCGTTCCGGCGGCCTTTTCACGGTGCTGCTCATGCATATTGTCGATTTTTAGATCGGTTAGGAATCCGAAGGTCAGCGCTTCTTCAAGGGCTCTTCCAGGGTGGTCGGTATGACAATGAACTTTAATGAAATCCATATCTTCAGCTACCAGCACGCAATCTCCTATCGATTCGAGGAATGCGCGCAGTGCGAGCGGATCTTTGCTTTCGCCGCCTTTGTATTTGTTGATGATGAATTCCGTGCAATAGGTGAATGCGCTTTCATCCTCGGCCTCGCCCACGGCATCGTTGCGCACGGGTGCAGACGTTTCGGGAATGACGATAGCAGATTTGCCTTCAAGTGTGTCCAGCATGGCGGAAAGGATGATGACCAACCCTTGTCCGCCGGAATCCACTACACCCGCCTTTTTCAGCACGGGCAGCATGTCGGGTGTGCGAGAAAGGGTGTCCTTTGCCTGCTCCACCGTTGCCAAAAAGACAGCATGGGCGTCCTCGCCGCTGTTTGCACTGGCGGCGGCAGCAACAGAGGCCTCACGTGCTACCGTGAGGATAGTGCCCTCTGCGGGTTTCATCACAGCTTTATATGCCGCGTCTACACCGCCCTGCATTGCGGCAGCCCAATCGGCACCGTCTGCTTCTTCTCTGTCTTTAAGCGCGAGCGCCATGCCTCGTACCAGCAGGGAAAGAATGACGCCGGAATTGCCGCGCGCACCGCGCAGCAGGGCTGTCGCGGCGGCCTGCGCCACTTCGCTCACATTGCCGTCTACAGAGGTAAGCGCGTGCGCGCACGCGCCCATGGTGCGGGACATGTTCGAACCGGTGTCGCCGTCTGGAACGGGGAAGACATTCAGCGTGTTCACCTGCTCGGCCTGTGCCGCGATGGCCTGCGCCGCCGACTGGAACATCTGTTTGAGCATCACTCCAGTGATGGTGTGATTTTCCATGTTGATTGCCACCTTTTTTGCTTGATACAGGACGTTCGCCCTTGTACACCGACCGGGCCCATTTATGACGCAGACCGGTCAGTCGGCCTTCATGCCGTCCACATAAACGTTCACGCTTTCCACCGGAAGGCCGGTTGCGTCCTCAATGGTATATTTTACTTTTTTGATGATACTTTTCACAATCTCCGCAATATTCACACCATAGGTCACGATGATGTGCAGATCAATGACAAGTTCACGGCCGTTGGCGGTAACCAGAACACCATGGTCAATCTTTTTGCGTCCGAAGAACGAGGCGATGCCTTGTGCGGCGTTGCCCGGCGCCATGCCGGAAACGCCATAGCAGGATGAAACCGCATTGCCTATCAACGTACTGTAATATTCATTGCTCACATCCACGATGCCATCGGGGGTTTCCAGAATAATCAAGTCTGTTCCACTCCTTTACACCGGCGCGGATTTTGTCGCCGGACAGTCCAATCGGTCGGTCGGTCATTTAGTAATGCCAGCCGGCGATTCCATAAAATACGTTTTGTGTGGTGGGCGTCACGCTGCCGGACAGTCCGGGCGTATAAGTCACCGTGCCGGTCTTGAAGCACAGCGGGATGAAGGGCATCTCACTGGAAAAAGCGGCGGTGAGCGCACTCAGAGGTCCGCCGGCCCGCCATGCGTTAAAAGCGGAGAGGGAAGAGCTGTTTGCGGGCACACCGTAAGCCGCCGCTCCGCCAGGGACCAGCAGTGGGGACAAATCCATATCCGCTGTCAATGATAGATTGCCGAGATACAGGTCATAATTTCCGGCCTGTAGTGCTGCGGTATATGCGGCGAAGGGCTGCGCGTTGATATTGATGCCTATTCCCACTTTGTAGAGCGAGACCTTGATCTGGTTGGCGGCCGCCGTCATTTGCTGATCTCCGCTGTTGACCAGTAAAGTGAGCTGTAAAGGATTCGCTCCTCCCGCTTTGGTGGCGATGCCGCTGATATCCTGCAATGTATAGCCTGCGGCTGTCAATTCTGTTCCGGCTTTGTCCAATTGCGTGTTCAGATCTGCTGCGGCGGGTTTGGTGCCGCCCGCCCAGTCCGGGTTATAAGGCAGATCGGTGGGAAGCGCCTGGGCTGAGAATGCATCTGTACTCAGGGACTGCCGGTCAAGTGTGAACGAAATAGCCTTGCGCACATGGGTGTCCGCTGTAAGGGCGTGTGCGGAATTGACACCTATGAAGACCATGCGGTTGAGGTTCACTGTTTTGCTGTCCAGATTGGCAGTGGGTACGGCACCGTTTCCGTAGTCTGTATATAGGTAGTTGATTTCCCCAATCTTCAAACTGCCTAACACGGCGTCAGTGCTCAGCATATTGACCAGCGCAATGGCCTGAAAACCAAACGTACCGCCGCCGTACCAGCCCTTGTTGACAGAGAGTGTTCCGCTGAACTGGCTGGTGGAAAATGTATACGGCCCGCTGCCAACAGGCGGCGTTCGGGTGACTGCACCGCTGCCGGATTTTACGATAGGTACATCCAGCAAATTTTCCACCAGTGCGTCCGGCGCGGCAAGCGTAAAGACCACGGTATTGCTTCCCTGTTGGTTTACAGCGGCGATGTTGCTGACATTGCCATGAAAATAAGACGAGGGGGTATTCTTTGCCAGGTTGTAACTGTAAACGACATCCGCCGCCGTCAGCATCGACCCGTCGGTAAACTTGACGCCGCCGCGCAGCTGTATCGTAACAGTGGTGCCGCTGTTGGTAATGGAAGAGGCCAAGCCTTTTTGCGCCGTAAAGGTCGTATCCGGTTGTGAGAGACAGTCATACAGCAGCGGCCAGAGAGTGAGGTTGATCATACAGCCGGTGGTCAGCGGATTCATGTCCTGTGCGAAGACCACTGGCAGACTGAACGTGGTGGGCCTTGTGGCTACTCGCGATGCGGCAGAGGAGATTTGCGAAGATGTCATGCGAGAAGCAACAGAAGACGCCGTCTTTGATGAGGAAGATGAAGATGCGCTGCGCGATGGGTGTGCGGCGCATCCGGCGAGCGTGAATGACAAAAGCAAAGCCATAAAGCGGTAAACCCAGTGTTTGTTGTGTTTCAAAAAAGGATAGCCCCCTTTGCAGGGTGTCGGTGTTTTCTACGGGAAGGACAGATCATTTTTCTGCTAATATCATAACACGTTCCGCGCATGGCGTAAAGCATGGGATAGCAATGCGTTCTTTAAAATAAAACGCTGCCGGATTTTCAATAAAAAACGGAGCGAAACCAATCTGGTTTCGCTCCGTCGAGTCCACCTTACAGTACGTCAGACTGTTTTGACGATCAGTCGGATAGCAGTGCGGCTTTCCCCGGCCACCTCCACATTGGCAAAACCGGGTATACAGACAATATCGATTCCCGAAGGGGCGAGATAACCGCGGGCAATAGCAATAGACTTGATTGCCTGGTTGGTGGCACCGGCACCGACAGATTGAATCTCGGCTGTGCTTTTATCACGAATAACATTGGCAATGGCACCGGCGACGGCATGAGGCGCGGATTTGGATGAAACTTTGATGATTTCCATAATGACCCCACTTCCTGTGTAGATTTTTTGATAGCAAAAGAATTGCTATAGGCGGTTTTGCCGTACCGGCCTGCCGCAGCAGTGCACGACAACTCCATGGAATAACATGGATAGCAACCGCGATTTTTCCACACAAGAACGCAGCTGCTATCAAAGAATCCTGTCTTTATTGTAAGACGAAAAATCTTAAATAGCAAGCGATTTTGGGAATATATGTTATTTTATTTGCACTCTTTTCACAAAATTTATTTTTTGTGTGAAATTATCTATGTCAAATATGACACCTGAGAGTTGATAGGGTGCTCCTGCATTCACGAAACGAACCGGCATTTTGGTAAGATAGCGTTCCAACACAGGACCCGGTTCCACGCCGAGGATTGAATGAATCGGACCGGTCATGCCGATGTCCGTGATATAGCCGGTTTTCTGTGGAAGCACTTCCTCGTCGGCGGTCTGCACATGTGTGTGTGTTCCGTAAACCGCGCTGACCCGGCCATCCAGATAAAGGCCAAGTGCGCGTTTTTCACTGGTGGCTTCGGCATGAAAATCGACAACGACGATTGCATTGCCCACTGTCTGCTCAATTTCCTTGAGGATGGCGTCCGCCTTATAAAAAGGGCTGTCAAAGCTGTCAAGAAACACCGTGCCAATGAGGTTAATGACGCAAACCTGCACCCGACCGGTGTCCACGGTGCACCAGCCGTGACCGGGGTCGCGTTCGGGATAATTGGCAGGCCGCAGTAGAAAGGGGTTTTCCTCCAGCATGTCGTGCAGCTCACGTCGGCGGAACACATGGTTGCCGGTGGTGATGACATCTGCGCCACTGGTGAAAATGTGATGTGCGGAACCGGGCGTGATGCCATTCCCATCAGCTGAATTTTCCCCGTTCACAATGGTAAGATCAACCCCATACAACTTTTTGAGTGCCGGCAGGTGTTCACGCAGAAACCCACAACCGCCTGAACCGACGACATCCCCAATGGCTAAGATGACCATCTTTTCTCCCTTTCTCAAAGCGCCGCCTGATGCGTATGCTTAAGGCTCAACAGGCGGAATAAAAAAGGATGCGGCATGCCGCATCCTCGTTGTTTGCTGATATGATGAACCAAAGCGGTTCATTTGGCGTATTCAATGGCGCGGCTTTCCCGAATCACATGTACCTTAATCTGACCGGGATATTCCATTTCATGCTCAATCTTTGCCACGATGTCGCGCGCTACCAGTACAATCTGGCGGTCGTCCAGAGCTTCTGGACGCACCATAATGCGAACTTCACGCCCTGCTTGGATGGCAAAGGATTTTTCTACGCCTTCGAACGAATTGGCAATGGTCTCGAGCTTTTCCAACCGATGGATATAATTCTCCAGATTTTCACGTCTGGCGCCCGGCCGTGCGGCAGAAATGGCATCGGCTGCCTGTACGAGGCATGCCACCACAGTTCGTGCCTCCACGTCACCGTGGTGCGCCTCAATGGCATGGATGATATCCGCGTGTTCCTTGTATTTTTTGGCGATATCCACGCCGATGTCCACATGCGAACCTTCGATCTCACGATCTACTGATTTGCCGATATCATGCAGCAGACCGGCGCGGCGCGCAGTGGTTGCGTCGGCGTGTAGCTCCGCTGCCATATAGCCGGCAAGTTGGGCGACTTCCAACGAATGATTGAGTACGTTTTGCCCGTAGCTGGTACGGTACCGCAAGCGCCCAAGCAATTTTACCAACTCGTGGTGCATCCCGTGGATGCCCATTTCGATAATTGCCTGTTCGCCTTCCTGACGGATAATGGTCTCCACTTCTTTTTTTGCCTTTTCGACCATTTCCTCAATGCGGGCGGGATGGATACGCCCATCGGAGATCAGCCGTTCCAGCGCAATGCGTGCAATCTCGCGCCGCACGGGGTCGAAACTCGAAAGCGTGATGGCCTCCGGTGTATCGTCAATGATGAGATCAACGCCGGTCAGAGTTTCCAGCGTGCGGATGTTGCGCCCTTCCCGCCCGATGATGCGGCCCTTCATCTCATCGTTGGGCAACGGTACTACCGAGACCGTCGCTTCAGCCACATGATCGGCGGCACAACGCTGCACAGCGGTGGTGATGATTTCCCGCGCGCGCGCGTCCGACTCATCCTTCAGCTGTTGCTCATAGTCTTTGATGCGAACCGACTTTTCATACGCCAATTCGTTCTGCAAACGATCAAGCAGATATTCTTTGGCCTGGTCGGTAGTAAAACCGGAGATGTGTTCAAGTGTCTCAATCTGTTGCTTTTTGACCGCTTCCGCCTCGTCCAGACGATCTTGTGCAGCCTTATTGCGTTTGTTCAGAAGCTCGTCCTTTTGCTCAAGCTGTTCGAGCTTGTGGTCGATGGACTCTTCTTTTTGAATCAGACGGCGCTCCTGGCGAGTCACTTCAGAGCGTCGGTCGCGGATCTCTTTTTCCGCCTCACCGCGCAACTTGTGCATTTCGTCTTTGGCGCCGAGCAATGCCTCTTTTTTCTTGTTTTCCGCCTCTTTGAGTGCGTCGCCGACAATGCGTCGCGCCTCTTCTTCCGCCGATTTGATTTCCGCTTCCGCAATGCGTTTCCGGTAGGCGATCCCAAGGAAAAATCCCAGCACCGCGCAAATAACGATCAAAACGACGGCAATGACGACCTCTATCGTACTCATGCCGTTCAACGGCACCTCCTTGCCTTCAATCACTGCAGGCCGTCCTTTTTTACTTCTTTATATGCAATTTTCTGCTTTCAGGCATGTTTTCAGACGCACGCCGTGTGACATCTAAGTATATATAAAGAGATCAAATATCAAAAACCCGCGTGTAAAATTACATACTAAAACCTTATTTTACTATTCTAAGGCTCTAAAACGGGATTGTCAAGCATAAATGCTCGTTTTCAAGCATTTGGCGCGATAAGCAGTGCCAATTATCTGCCTGAGACAACCGATAGCCCCGTTTAAACGACCGGTTGCCGTGAATGCATGACATCCTGCCGTCGCACGGGATACTAAATATGAAGACAGCACAAAGAACGCGCTTTCCGTTTGCAACCAATATGGCATGAGCCAAAACCGGGAGTATTATGCTTCCGGTTTTGGCTCATAGTAATTTCCAAGAAAATGGAATACCAGCAATTCATCCTGTAGGGTGCCTAACAGTTCGGCGGTGCTGGGCATCGTCAGCTTGCCGGTCAGATCCAGATAGAACACATATTCAAAGTTTTTATCCGGGTTCGGGCGGGATTCAATCTTGGTTAAATTTAGGCCATGGTGAGCGAAATGTGCGAGCGTACGATGCAAAGAACCGGTGACATGCGGCAGTGTAAACAGCAGACTGATTTTGTTGGCGTTGTCGGGAATCTCCAGATGGCAGGAAATTGAAATAAAGCGGGTGCAGTTGGTGCTTGTCTGCTGGATATTTTCGGCGAGGATATCCAGCCCATACAATTGGGCGCATTCACGTGAGCAAAGTGCGGCGCAGGTTTTGTCG
Organism: Ethanoligenens sp.; assembly: GCF_047718355.1. NCBI lineage: Bacteria > Bacillati > Bacillota > Clostridia > Eubacteriales > Oscillospiraceae > Ethanoligenens > Ethanoligenens sp. The sequence goes on along the minus strand of NZ_JBDNLG010000004.1, from coordinate 39,726 downwards.
CCAAGGCGTGCAATATATTGCGCTGCCACGGCGGTGTTTGTAACAGGGAGCTGTGTGATGCGGTGGTGCTTTTTAAAGAAGTCGGAGCACTGCATAAAGGCGATGGGGATGGTGCAGACCTTGCGGATGTCGTGCAGGCTGGCTCCACGCACACCCAGCAGGCAGTGCTTGACGGGCAGCGGGTACGCCTTGACAATATAGAACCTAAATTTCTGCATCAGATCGTATACTTCGGAGACCGAACCGGCATTGGAGTTTTCCACTGGGAGTACGCCATAATCACAGTTTCCGTCCCGCAAAGCGTAAAAGACATCGGCCCAGCGCTCTACAAAAGAGATATCCCCGTCTGGATAAAGCTGTGTAGCTGCCTGGTGGGCATAGGCGCCGGCAACGCCCTGCACTGCCACACGGGGATGGGCGATGGGCTTTTTTGCACAAGCCGCCAGCTCTCTGATTTTTTGAATGCCGGGCGCCCCTGTCGCCATCGTTCTGCGCTCCAGCGATTTTGAAAGTTCCATCAATGATTGCCAGAAAGAGACGGCATAATCGGCCAGCGCGGGAGATACGGATGACTGAACCCGTGCGAGGACAGCCTCCTCACGCGCGGCGTCGAACACCACCAGACCGTTTTCCTTTTTGTACCGCGCGACTTCCAGAACGGCGTTCATCCGGTCCTCAAAAAGTTTGACCAGCTGGGCATCGATGTTGTCTATTCTTTTGCGTGCTTCATCTAAATTCATAACCATACGCCTCCAGGAAGAGATCTAAAAGGGCAGTCGCTGACGCCGCTTCTACCACCGGAACGGCTCGCACAGCCACGCAGGGGTCGTGCCGTCCATGGATTGTGAGGGGTGCTTCGGTGTGTGTCTGCAGGTCGACTGTTTGCTGTTCTCTAAAAATCGACGGCGTGGGTTTGAACGCGACGCGGCACAGCAGGGGCATCCCGCTGGTGATGCCGCCGAGAATGCCGCCGTGATGATTGGTGGAGGTGCGCACGGTGTCCTTTTCGTAAATGAATGCATCATTGTTTACGCTGCCGCGGAGCGCCGCCGCGCCGAATCCGTCGCCGAATTCCACCCCTTTGACGGCTGGAATGCCGAATAAAATGGAGGCCATGCGATTTTCTACGCCGCCGAACATGGGATCGCCAATGCCGGTGGGCAGACCGGTGGCTATGCATTCCACGATGCCGCCGACCGAGTCACTTTCAAGCCGCGCAGTTTCAATTTCCTGCCGCATGGCCCGACCCGTTTCTGGGGAGAGGGTGGGGAGTGGAGACGCTGCCAACGCGTCCAGTACTGCATCCGGTACGCCCATGGGGTCGAACGGTGCATCCCGTACCGCGCCGACTGCAAACAGATGTGCGCCGATGGATACACCGCGCCGCGCGAGGATTTGGCGGCAAATCGCGCCTGCGAATGTGATGGGAGCTGTCAGACGGCCGGAGAAATGCCCGCCGCCGCGATAATCATTGTACCCGCCATAGCGCACACTTGCGGTATAATCCGCATGCCCGGGGCGCGGGTGGCTGTTGAGATCGGCATAATCTCCCGAATGGGTGTCGTTGTTGCGGATGACTGCGCAGAGCGGTGTGCCGGTGGTGGTGTTTTGGTAGAGACCGGAGAGAATTTCGGGAAAATCGCTTTCTTTTCGTGCCGTTGTGGTGGAATCCCGACCGGGCGCGCGTCGTGCCATTTGTGCCAGCAGTTCATCATGGTCGATGAGCTGCCCGGCGGGCAGACCGTCCAACACCACGCCGATGCCTTTGCCGTGCGATTCCCCGAATACGGACAGCTTGAGATGGTTACCCCAGATTGAAGACATCGACATTTCCTCCCAGCGTGTTGAAATCGGTGAAAAATGCGGGATACGATTTGCGGATGGCCTCGGCACCCGCAATTTCGGCTTCACGGGAACTGTATGCCGCCGCGACCGAAAGTGCCATGACGATGCGGTGATCTCCTGCCCCGTCCAGCGTGGGGATGGTGCCGCCGGTTACCGCAGGTGCGGACAGCCCGCCATGGATGACCAACCCGTCCGGCAGCTCTTCAATCTGCGCTCCCAGTTTGCCCAGCCCCACCGCGATGGTGTGCAGGCGGTCGCTCTCTTTGATGCGCAGGCGCGCCGCGTTTTTGATGGTGGTGGTGCCGGAAGCAAAACAGGCCGTCGCCGCCAGGATGGGAACGAGATCGGGAATCTGTGCCGCATCAATCGCAATGCCGTGCAAAGGCGCGGCGGCGGCGGAAACGGCGTCCGCTGTGCGGGTGATTTTAGCACCGAACTGTTCCAGCAGATCAATTATTGCTTTGTCCCCCTGCTTGGAATTGACACGCATCCCATCGACGGTGACCGGCCCGCCCAGTGCGCCTGCCGCCAGCCAAAACGCGGCCTGTGACCAATCGCCTTCCACGGTGAAATCACGCGGCTGGTACTGTTGCGCGCCGGGAATATCATAGCCGTTCGCAACAGGATGGATGGTGACGCCAAAATCCCGCAGTACATCCAGTGTGAGGTCAATGTAGCCGACCGATTCCAGTGGGGTGGTCAGACGAATCTGGCTGTTCCCGGACAACAGTGGCAGAGCAAGCAGCAGACCGGTGATGAACTGCGAACTAACATTTCCGGGTAACGTAAAGGTACCGGGCCGGAGTGCGCCGCTGATGATAAGAGGCAGACCGCCTTCTGTGCGGCAGTCAACTCCGGCTTTGGGCAAACAGTCAAGGTAGGGGCCAATGGGGCGTTGCGGCAGCCGTCCGCGCCCTACAAAGGTAAAGTCGCCGCCGCAGACTGCGGCAATCGGGATGAGAAAGCGCAATGTAGAACCGGATTCCAAACAGTCGATTGTACCAGATAATGTACTATATGTATTTTTACCATCCACCAAAAGTCCGTTTGGTTCGGTTTGAATGGAAGCCCCCAGTGCGCGCATGGCCCCAATGGTAGCCCGCATGTCATCGGACTCGGTAAATGGCGTGACACGGCAAGGCCCTTTAGCCAACGCGGCGCAGATAATGCCCCGGTGCGCGGCACTTTTGGAGGGCGGCGGTGTGACCGTGCCAATCAATGCTCCTGCGCGTATGCGTACGTGTCCCATGATAAAACCCCTCGTATCTTTACTATCTATTTTACCGATTGTAATCGGATTTGCCGCGTTTTTGTCAGATGCTGCCGATTAAACGGGAGCGGAGGCAGCCGCTTTTATAATAGTATACCATGTTTTTATCCTGCCGTGTGTATGTGGTCAAAAACCGACCGGAATATTCCGTTCGGTTTTTGACAGAAAAGTGGTGCGGCAGTTTTGAGAGCCGCCGTTAAAATCACACTCCAAAAAAGGCGGGCAAATCTGCGATTGGCAGGGTGTGAACAAATGCGTCCCCAATGCCACGCAGCAGTACAAGATTGATATTGCCGCCCGCGCGCTTTTTATCATTCTGCGCAGCGTGTACCACGTTGGTTAATGGAAGCGGGCAGTCGATGGGCAGATGATATTTTGTAAGCAGTGTATCAATCTGTGTCACCGTGCCGACGGGGGTCAGCCCGTTTTTTTCCGCATACCGTGTGATGAGGTGCATCCCGACAGCTACCGCCGCGCCATGGCTTATGCCGTTGTAATGCAGGCATTTTTCTACCGCGTGGCCCAGTGTGTGCCCGAAATTGAGCAGCATCCGCTCCCCTTTTTCGCGCTCGTCGTGTTCCACGACATCACGTTTGATTTTGACATTTTCCGCAATGATTGCGGGCAGCGCGGCAGGAAGATCGTCACAGGCGACCAACTGGTCATACAACGGCTGGCTGCGGATACAGGCGTGCTTGACAATTTCACCCATGCCGCAGGCAATATTTTCAGCGTCCAATGTGTGCAGCACATCGGGGTCGCAGATCACCATGCGCGGCTGCCAAAACGCGCCCGCCAGATTTTTTCCTTCCGGCAGATCGACTGCCGTTTTGCCGCCCACCGATGAATCCACCTGCGCCAGCAAGGTAGTGGGTACTTGTATGAAATCCACACCGCGCATGTAGGTAGCGGCGGCGAACCCTGCCGCATCACCTACCACGCCGCCGCCCAGCGCAATCACAAGGTCGGCGCGCGTGAGGTCGCTTTGTGCGAAAAAGGAATAAAGTGCCAGAAGCGTCTGCATGTTTTTGGATGCTTCCCCTGCCTCGAAAGCGTAAAGTGGTGCCTCAAACCCCGCCGCTTCAAGGCTGGCGCGTACCTGTGCGCCATAAAGCGGGCCGACGTTGGTGTCGGTGACGATGACGGCCTTTTTCGTGCGCGCAACGCTTGCCGCCAGAGACCCAATATCGTTTAGAATGCCGCGCCCGAGATGGATATCATACGGGCGCCCGGTTTGTACCGGTATGATTTCTGTCATTTGGTTCCGCATGTCCTTTCTGTATGTGGCAAGCGCGGATTGGTCAGGAGTCGCCTGTTCCGTCCCGGTCTTTACGTTTCCGTGCTTGTCTGAGCAGTGTTTCCAGAGCGTTCCGGTCATCGGCCACTACCGCATCCCGTAGGGCCTGCAGATGGTTAATCATCTCGTCCATCTCGGCACAAAACGCATCCTTGTTCTCCAAAAACAATTCCGCCCAAAGCGTGGGATTGATGTGCGCCACGCGCGATACATCCCGATAGCTGCCCGCCGAATAGCCTTTGTGGTCTGGACAGGACGAGCTGAGGACATAGGCACAGGCCAGCGCGTGCGGCAGTTGGGAGGTGAAGGCAATCATTCGGTCATGATGCGCCGGGTTGGTCACCACCACCTGTGCAAAGCCCAAACGGCGCAGTAATTGCTCCAGCGGGGCAATCTGCGGTAGATCTGATGCGGGCGGGGTGAGCAGGAAACTGGCGCCGGCAAACAGGTCGGCACGCGCGGCGCGAAATCCGCCGAACTCGCTGCCTGCCATGGGATGCCCGCCGATAAACGTAAAGCCGCTTGCTTCCGCAATCGGGGTCAATTCCTCTACGATGCGGCCCTTGATGCCGCAACAATCCACCATCACGCAGCCCTTTTTAAAGCAAGCCGCATTTTCGCGCACAAAGCCGATGGCCGCGTCGGGGTAAAGCGCGATGAAAACAATATCCGCGTCGAACAATTTGTCCGGTAAGGCGGACGCTTTGATGCCCGCCGCGTTAGCCGCCACAACGGTGTTTTCGTCAAGGTCAAACCCAGCCACCTGTACGCCGGTTTGCCGGAGCGCCAGAGCAAGCGAACCGCCGATTAGCCCTAAACCGGCCACACCCGCGCGGGAAAACGGAACATCAGATGCTTCTTTCATATGAAGGAGCCGTTTACAGAGTGCGGTCGACAACCTGCGCGAGCGGCGCAAGGCGATTCATGATGCCGTCGAACTGGTCGGGCGTGAGGGACTGTGCACCGTCGGAGAGGGCTTTTGCAGGGTTGTTGTGCACTTCGATCATCAGACCGTCAGCACCGGCGGCAACGGAGGCTTTGCTCAGCGGCTCCACCATCCAGGGTAGGCCTGCCGCGTGGCTGGGGTCAATGATGATCGGCAGGTGGGAGAGACGTTTGAGCACCGGGATGGCGGAGATGTCCAGCGTGTTGCGGGTGAACGTCTCGTAGGTGCGGATGCCGCGCTCGCAGAGGATAACTTTTTCATTGCCGCGGCTCATAATGTATTCCGCGCTCATCAGCATTTCCTCATAGGTGTTTGCAAGACCGCGTTTGAGCAGGATGGGTTTGTCCGTTTTACCCAGTTCCTTGAGCAGTTCAAAGTTCTGCATACTGCGCGCGCCAACCTGGATAACGTCCACATCGGAGAACAGGTCGAGGTCTTCGGTATTCATGATCTCGGTCACGATGGGCAGTCCGGTTTCTTTGCGTGCGATGCGGAGAAGTTCCAACCCTTCGGCGTGCAGACCCTGGAACGAGTACGGCGAGGTGCGGGGTTTGAACGCGCCGCCGCGCAGGAAGGTGGCGCCCGCCGCCTTGACGCGTTTGGCTACTTCGATGATCTGTTCCTCGCACTCTACCGAGCAGGGACCCGCGATGACGGTCAGTTTTTTACCGCCGATGATGTGGTCGCCCACTTTGATTTCGGTATTGTCGGGATGAAACTTGCGGTTGGCCTTTTTGTATGGCTCTTGCACGCGCTTGACAGAGTCGACGGCTTCCTGTGCTTGCACGGCAGTAATATCAATCGAGGAAGTATCCCCCAGCAGACCGAAAATGGTGGTCTGTGTCCCCTCTGTAACGCTCACTTTAACACCAAATCCTTCTAAAAATTGTTTCAGTTCACCTTGCTTGTCTTTGGTTACACCGTTTTTCAATACCACGATCATATTCAAAACCCTCCGATGGCTTGGCACTTGCCCCTGCGCGCAAAATAAAAGGAGGCTCATTTCCATGAGCCCCCGCAGGTGTTCAGCGTATCAATCGTGGCGATACATCCTCATGGTTTTGCATATGTGCAGCACAAAGAACCGGTGCTAAAGTAAAAGCCCGGAAAAAATGTGCCGTAAAATGCAAAGACCTTACTGGAAACCATGAGATGTACCTCCCTCTTTTTGAACTGACTTTATCTTAAAGCAAACGCGCGCAATTGTCAATAGAAAATTTGGGATTTTAACATCTAAAAGCCCTAAAGTTTTTTGCACACGGTAAAATAGTGGTACCTTTACGGTTCGGCTGGCTTAAAAGAGGTCGGTTGGCGGCTCCGGTTCCAGACCTGCGCAAAAGTCCGGCAGATTCTGTACGGCCTGCCAGACGCGCTCAGCCATTTGAGATACCGGGAGGTCTCCACGGTTTTCTACCACCAGATCGGCGGCGGCACGGTAGAACGGCAGGCGCTTTTTGTAGAGTTCGCGCAGGGCGCGTCCGCGGTCAGGCGCATTGAGCAGCGGGCGGGAGCGGTCACCGTGCAGGCGCTTCTGCACCACATACAACGGCACATCAAGCAAAACAATCACGCCGCCCTTGCGAAACGCCCGCACATTTTCAGCGCGCATGACAGCACCGCCGCCGGTCGCGATGATCTGCCCGCTTTGCCTGGAAAGTGAGGCTGCCGCTCGTTTTTCCAATTCCCGAAAATAGGCTTCCCCTTTTTCGCGGAAAATGGCAGAGACCCGTTTGCCTTCCTGTTTTTCGATATAGCGATCCATGTCTACAAACCGCGCACCGGTCAGGGCTGCCATTGCCGCGCCCACGCTCGATTTGCCGCTGCCCATGAAGCCGCAGAGCACCACGTTTTTCATCGTTTATGCAAAATGCTCCTTTATGTAAGCGGCCATGTCGTGGCACAGCGTGTCAATGTCTTCGGGTGAAAATGTCTTCCCTGTCCAGATCTCCTGTGCGGCGGCGGCCTGCCACACCAACATGGCCAGTCCGTTTTGCACTTTTGCACCCGCTGCACGTACCCGTGAGAGCAGGGCGGTTTCTGTCGGGTTGTAGATCGTATCAAACACGGCACGTGCCGAACGTGCAACATTCAGTGGAACAGGGATGTCTTTTATGTTCGGGTACATGCCGACCGGTGTGCCGTTGAGAATCAGGTCGAAACTGCCGCTGAGGTAGGCCAGCGCAGACGGCTCGACGCGGCTGCCCGGATAACGTGCGGTAAGCTCATCCGCAAAAGCGGATGCTTTGCCATAGGTGCGCGCGCCCACGGTAAGGACACAACCACGCTCCAACGCTTCGCAAGCCATCATGTGTGCGACCCCGCCCGTTCCGCAAAGCAGGACGTTGCCCGTGAGCGGAATATCCGCCTGTGTGAGGGCGCGCAGAAATCCAGTCACATCGGTGTTGAAGCCTGTCAGGCCGTTCTCGGTGCGTTTAATAGTGTTCACTGCACCATACCGTGCCGCGCGTCCATCCACCATATCGAGCAGCGGCAAAAGTGATTGCTTATAAGGAATAGTAACGTTGAAGCCGTCCAGTGCGCGCAGGGCGGGCAGGTGGTTTTCCAGTTCTTCCGGGGGGAAATCCATCAGCTCATAGCTTCCCTGTGTACCGGAAAGCGCGAACAGACGCCGATGAACCTCCGGGGAGATGCTGTGGCCAAGTGGATGGCCGATGAGGCCGCATGTAAATTGACCCATGTAAATTCCTCCGATATCAATTTATAGGAGATGGTTGAAATTGCTGGTCGCGGGGTGTTTTAGGCACAAATGTTACGTAAAACAGCAGCTGCGTCCTTCAGCAAAATGTACGGTAAGGCGGATGATTATGAAAAAACCGCCATGACGCAATGACGGTTAAAAATATGTCGTATGTAAATATGAAGGTAACCGTGAGAAGTATTATGTTCAGTGCATGGTCAAGATTTGAGTGCGCGCAGGCATTTTTCGATTTTTGCGCTGTCATCCAACGGAAACGTGCGGGCGCCCTTGATACCCTTGCGGATAAAGCTGCAAAGGGTTTTGCCTGGTCCCAGTTCTAAAAAGGTGTCAAATCCTGCCGCTTCCAGGGCGGTCATCTCATTTGAGAACCGCACAGGGCTGACCATCTGCCGCCGCAGATAATCCGGGATGTTGTCTGTATCCAGAGCGCTGCCTGTCACGTTGGAATAAAGTGGAAACGCGGGCACGGCGAACGAAAATCCCTGAATCGTCTTGTGGAAAGAGGCGGACGCGGATGCCATCAGTTCGGAATGGAATGCCGCATTCACCGCGAGCCGCACAGTCTTTGCACCGCCTGCCTGTAGGGCCGCCGCCGCCGTTGTCGCCGCCGCTTCTTCCCCCGCGATGACAATCTGGCCGGGGCAGTTGTAATTGACCGGGGCAACATAACCGGGCGCGGCGGTGCAGGCGGCTTCGACGACGCTCTCTTCCGCGCCGAGCACGGCGAACATCGTGCCACCGGTTTCCTCAGCGGCGTTCTGCATAGCTTTTGCACGTGCGTCGATCACCGCGAATCCGGTGGCGGTGTCCATTGCGCCCGCAGCAGCCAGCGCCGACACCTCTCCGAGCGAGAAACCCGCTCCTGCGTCCGGCGTCACACTGTTCTCTTTTAAGACGGCAAAGACGGCGAGGGAGAGTGTGTAGATGAGCGGTTGTGAAACGGCGGTCTTGGACAGTGTTTCTGCATCGCCGTCCCGCGAGAGGGCCAGTACGTCAAAGCCCAATGCTTCAGATGCCTGCGCGTAAACACGCGCGGCAGATGAAAAGTGTGTACACAGGTCCACACCCATACCAGGGTACTGTGCGCCCTGGCCGGAAAATAAAAAGGCTGTTTTTCCCAATTTGTATTGCCTCCGCAAATAAGTATAGGACTGTTTGCCCGGCGGCGCGTCTTGACAAATCGCCCAAACCCATATAAGATTGGAATGATGAGCATTGTCCGACTGTGGATAAATGCATGTTGCGCTGTTGTAATATTCAAAATGATTGCATCAATACTCACTATAACATAACCGATAACAGTGCGCAAGGGGGGAACATCATGTCGAGCGTAAATATTACGGGAACCGGAATGTACATCCCTGCGCAGATTGTCACGAATGAAGATATGAAGCGCTTTGTGGATACGTCGGACGAATGGATCGTACAGCGTACGGGTATTCGGGAGCGCCATTTTTCCCAAGGGGAGCCAAACTGGTATATGGGTGTGCAGGCGGCAAAGCAGGCCGTCGGGAACGCAGGCGTTGACCCAAAAGAAATCGACGTCATCATCAGCTGCTCCATCACGCCGGATTATTTTTATCCAACCATCGCCTGTACGGTGCAGGATGAATTGGGTGCGGACAACGCGTTTTGCTGGAACATGGAGGCCGCGTGCAGTGGGTTCATCTATGCGCTGGATGTGGCGCGCAGCTATTTGGCCGTCGGCTCGGCCAAGACCGTGCTGATTGTGTGCAGTGAGAACATGTCCAAGTCGCTCGACTTTACCGACCGTTCTACTTGTGTGCTGTTTGGCGACGGTGCGGCGGCGGCAGTGGTGCAGAAAGGCGACGGCTTGTACGCTTCCTGCATGGGGAGCGACGGGCGGACCGGTGCTGCCTTGCTGGCACGCGCCTTGCCGTTGGATACACCGTTTGCGACTGAAAAAGACGACCCCAAATACGCCAAATATATGGAAGCCAATGACCCGTATCTGAAAATGAACGGCCGCGCGGTCTACCGGTTCACGGCGCACGCCATTCCCAATATGGTAACCGGCGCGTGTGAACGCGCGGGTATTCAGGTAGAGGATCTGGATCTTATCGTGCCGCATCAGGCCAACCTGCGCATTATTGAAACTGCGGCTGAACGCTTGCATGTACCAATGGAAAAAATGTATGTCAATATTGACCGTTATGCCAACACGTCCTGCGCATCGGTGCCCATTTGCCTTGCTGAATTGGTGGCAGACGGGCGGCTGAAGCGTGGGGACAAGATTGCGCTGGCCGGTTTCGGCGGCGGCCTGACCTGCGGCGCGGTTGTGTTTGAATGGTAAGCGATTGATTGGAAAGCAGCGACCGAACAGTGCAGTGCTTGTTCCACAAACACTGCAAAAGGAGGAAACGGCATGGGGAAGTGCGCATTGGTGACCGGAGCGTCACGCTCGATTGGCGCGGCCATTGCACTCAAATTGGCGCAAAAAGGATATAATATCGCGGTGGGATGCCATTCGCACGCATCAGTGGAAAACGGTGGGGAAGCTATTGCCGCACAATGCAGAGAGTTGGGCGTGGAAGCTGCGTGCTTTGTCGCCGATGTTGCCGATTTTTCACAATGTGAACGAATGGTTGGGGAAGTCATCACGCATTTCGGCAGCATCGAGGTGCTGGTCAATAACGCGGGCATTACAAAAGATGCATTGCTGGTACAGATGAGCGAAGAACAGTACGACTCCGTTATTTCTGCCGACCTCAAAAGCGTTTTCAACATGATGCGCCATGCGGGCAAACGCATGATGAAAGCAAAGCACGGCGCTATCGTGAACATCACGTCGGTGGCGGGGCTGTATGGCAATCGCGGACAGACAAATTATTCCGCCGCAAAGGCCGGTATCGTGGGCATGACCAAGACCGCCGCGAAAGAACTGGGTGCGCGGGGGATTACGGTCAATGCGGTCGCCCCCGGTTTTATTGAGACACCCATGACTGCGGCCATGCCGGAAAAGGCGCGGGATGCGGCTCTTGGCTCCATTGCGCTGCGTCGTCCCGGTACCTGCGAGGATGTGGCGAATGCGGTGGCATTTCTTGTTTCCGAGGAGGCCGCTTATATCACCGGGCAGGTTCTGGTGGTGGACGGCTGCATGACCATGTAATATAAACAATCCAGTTTGTTTTTTATATAAGATTTTTTAAAGAGAGAAGCGGATGTCCGCGCGGCCGCGCGCGGCAGGGCAATGCGTTACGGAGGATGCGATATGCGTAGAGTAGCGATTACCGGTGTGGGCGTGATTACCCCCGTGGGGTGCACGGTGGATACATTCTGGTCGAATATCAAGGCTGGGCACCATGGCATCGGCAAAGTGGAAAATTTGGATATGACCGGTCAAAAAATCTCGCTTGCCGCGCAGGTGAAGGACTTTGACGTTGAAAAATATATGGATAAGCACGAGGCGCGCCGCCTTGACCCTTATGCGCGCTTTGCTGCGGCTGCTGCGGTGGACGCGCTGGCGGACTGCGGCACGGATTTTGCCGATCTGGACCCCTATCGTGTAGGCGTTATCATCGGCAGCGGCATCGGCGGTCTGCAAACGTTGGAAGCCAACCACGAAAAATTCGTGCAGAAAGGTCCGAATCGCGTGTCCGCCCTGATGATCCCGTTGATGATTGCTAACGCCGCAGCGGGACATATCGCCATGAAGACCGGTTACAAAGGCGTGAATTACGCGACCGTCACAGCGTGCTCATCCAGCAACCATGCGGCGGGTGAGGCGTTTCATGCCATCCGGCATGGCTATGCGGATGCGATTGTCACAGGCGGTGCGGAAGCCACCATCACGCCGTTTGCCCTCGGCGCATTCGCCAATATGACGGCGCTGTGCAACGGCGAAGATCCGGATCGCGCGTCCATCCCGTTTGATGCCGAGCGCAGCGGATTCATCATGGGCGAGGGCGCGGGCATCCTCATTCTTGAGGAGTGGGAGCACGCGAAAGCGCGCGGTGCGAAGATTTATGCCGAAGTGGTGGGCTATGGCACGACCAATGACGCATATCACATCACCAGCCCCGCTCCGGACGGCAACGGCTTGGTAAAATCCATGGAGTTTGCCATTCAGGATGCAGGCGTGACACCCGACAAAATCAGTTATGTCAACGCGCATGGCACATCCACCCCGCCCAATGACAGCACCGAGACCAAGGCCATCCGCACGCTTTTCGGCGACCATGCCGACAAACTCTGCGTCAGCTCTACCAAATCGATGACCGGGCATATGCTCGGCGCAGCCGGCGCGGTGGAAGCCATTATCAGTGCGCTTTCCCTGCGGGACGGAGTGGTGCCGCCTACTGCCAATTACAAAGTGAAAGACCCAGCCTGCGATCTTGATTACGTCACCGAAGGCGCGCGCGCACTGGATTATGACTACGCAATCTCCAATACCATGGGGTTCGGCGGACACAACGCGACGCTCTGCCTAAAAAAATTCCGGGGATAACGGCAGCTTTGAGGGAAAAGAGGAACAGCGCATTATGGATTTAAATATAGATACCATCAAGGAAATCATCGACCACGTGGATCAATCGGGGCTGTCGGTATTTAAATTGGAAACGGAGGGCTTCAAGCTCTGCGTGGAAAAAGCGCAGGCGGTGCAGGTGGTTTCTGCGCCGACGGCGGTGCTTCCGGCTGTGCAGGCGGCCGCTTGTCCTGCGTGTGAGGATTCGGGGAGGCAGGTGCAGGAAGCACAGCCTGCCAAAGCCGAGGTGTGCGGCAATGTGGTTACCTCGCCCATTGTGGGAACCTTTTATGCCTCTGCCTCACCGGAAAAACCAGTGTTTTCCAAAGTGGGCCAGACGGTGAAAAAAGGCGATGTGTTGTTCATCGTGGAGTCCATGAAGCTGATGAACGAGATTACCAGCGAATACGACGGTACCATCGAGGAGATTTACGTACAGGACGGGCAAAGCCTGGAATATGGGCAGCCGGTACTGCGTATCGTGTAAACAGCGTTCTAATAGGGAAAAGAGGAAAAGCAAGATGGCGGTTGTGATGGACAAGGAAGCCATAAAAGAAGTGATTCCGCATCGTGATCCGTTTTTGCTCATTGATGAGATCGTGGAGCTGGAGCCGGGGCATCATGTGGTGGCCAGAAAGCATTTGAAAGAGGATGAATTCTGGTTCAAAGGGCATTTTCCGGGGATGCCGGTGCAGCCGGGCGTGCTTACGCTGGAGATGCTGGCACAGGCTGGCGCGGTGTGTGTACTGTCCATGCCCGAGAATAAAGGGAAAGTCGCAATGTTTGCCGGTGCGGATAAGGTGCGCTGGCGTCGGCCGGTTTTGCCCGGCGAAACACTGATACTTGAAGTAACTGTTACGAAATTCCGCGGGCCGGTCGGCTTTGGCACCGCCAAAGCCAGCGTGGATGGCAAAAAGGCCGTGACTGCCGACATCTCCTTTGCCATCAGTGAGCCGGCAAAGGGCTGATTGCGCGGACGCCAAGCCTATACGAAAACCGTCTGCCCGAAAAACAGGGAGCTATAAGATACATGGTCAATAAGATTCTCATTGCAAACCGCGGCGAGATTGCCGTGCGCATCATCCGAGCCTGCCGGGAACTGGGTATCCGCACGGTGGCGGTGTATTCGCAGGCGGACAAAAACGCCCTGCACGCCGAAATCGCCGACGAGTCGGTCTGTATTGGACCGGCTCCAAGCCGGGACAGTTACCTGAACATGGGGGCTATCCTCGCCGCGTGTGAACTTACCGGCGCACAGGCCATCCATCCGGGTTTTGGTTTTTTGTCGGAAAACGCCAAATTCGCCTACCTATGCAAGCGGTGCAACGTGATCTTCATCGGGCCGGAGGCGTCTTCCATTGAACTGATGGGCGACAAGGCGCGCGCGCGGGAAACGATGAAAAAAGCGGGCGTGCCGGTGGTGCCGGGTTCCGACGGCCTGCTCGAGTCACTGGACGAGGCGCGGAAAGTGGCCGAACAAATCGGATACCCTGTGATGGTGAAAGCCACAGCGGGCGGCGGGGGGCGCGGCATCCGTGAGGTACATAGACCGGAGGATTTGGAATCCGCTATCAACGCCGCGCGCGGCGAGGCAGGTGCGTCGTTTGGCAATGACGGCGTTTATTTAGAAAAATATATTGTAGATCCGCATCATGTGGAATTTCAGATCTTGGCAGATCAGGCAGGCAATACAGTTTATCTGGGGGAACGCGACTGCTCGCTTCAGCGCCGCCATCAAAAGGTGCTGGAAGAAAGCCCGTCGATCATTTTGGATGAAAAACTGCGCCGCACCATGGGAGAGACCGCTGTGCGTGCCGCCAAAGCCTGCAAGTATCAGAACGCGGGCACTATCGAATTTTTGGTGGATAAAGGCCGCAACTTCTATTTCATGGAGATGAACACGCGCATTCAGGTTGAGCATCCCATCACGGAGCTGGTGACGGGCATCGACCTCATAAAGCAGCAGATTTTGATTGCGGGCGGTGAAAATCTGCCTTTTAGGCAAAAAGATATCCAGCTGCGCGGGCACGCCATTGAATGCCGTATCAACGCCGAAAACCCCGCGATGGGCTTTCGGCCCTCTCCGGGGCGGATCGCGTCACTGCACATGCCCGGCGGTCCGGGTATCCGCATCGACAGCGCTGTGTACCAGGGGTATGCTATCCCGCCGTATTATGATTCCATGATTGCCAAATTGATTGCTTATGCGCCCACACGCGCGGAAGCCATTCGGAAAATGCGCTGGGCGCTCGCAGAGTTTCTAATTGAAGGTGTGGACACAAATATAGATTACCAGCTGGCTATCCTGAAAGACCCCGATTATCTCAAGGGGCATGTGGATGTGGGCTTTTTGGAGCGCAAAGCTTTTTTGTCTGAGAAGGCAAAGCCTGTTTCACATTGATGGTCACCCTGTGCCGGGGAGTGCTTGCTGCTTTAAATCGGCATGACTTGTGAACTGAAACGCGGGCCTGCGCCCGTTGAGAGGTGAATACCGTTGCTCGAAGACTTGTTTAAAACCGTCAAAAGCCGCATGGCGGACGTGCCGCTGCCGCATTCTGCCGGGAGCGGTGTCAATATCCCGGAAGATTTGTGGTTTCAGTGCCCGCGCTGCCGAGCGGCGACGCTCAAGGAAGAATTTGCACGCAACCTCGGGGTGTGCCCGAAGTGTGGGTATCACGCGCGTATTTCTGCCGACAACCGGTTGGCATTGACGGTAGACGACGACAGCTTTTCGGCGTTTGATACGTCGATGCATTCGCTAAACCCCATTGGTTTTCCCGATTATGAAAAGAAAGTGGAAGCGCTTTCGCAGAAAACGGGTTTGCGCGAGGCGGTGGTTACCGGGCAGTGCCGCATTGAGGGCGAACAGACCGTGATTGGCGTGATGGACAGCCGATTCATGATGGCGTCGATGGGTTCGGTGGTGGGAGAAAAGATTACCCGCGCATTTGAGTACGCTACCCGCGAGGGACTGCCCGTGGTTCTCTTCACGGCGTCGGGCGGCGCACGGATGCAGGAGGGTATCGTTTCTTTGATGCAGATGGCTAAGACTTCAGCGGCTGTGGCGCGCCACAGCGACGCCGGCCTGCTTTACATCACCGTGATGACCGACCCAACCACCGGCGGCGTGACCGCCAGTTTCGCGTCGCTGGGGGACATCATTTTGGTCGAGCCGAAGGCGTTGGTCGGTTTTGCCGGGCGGCGCGTGATTGAAGGCACCATCCATCAGCATTTGCCGGATGATTTTCAGTCCGCTGAGTTCCAATTGGAACACGGTTTCGCAGATGCTATTGTGACCCGCGCGGAGATGAAGGCTGTGCTGGGGCGCTTGCTGCGGATGCATACGAAAGGCGGTGTGCAGCATGGCTGAACGCAGTGCGTGGGATCGTATACAGATTGTACACGGTAAGGATAGACCGACCATCCATGATTATATCCCCCAGCTGTTCGATGATTTTTTTGAGCTGCACGGCGACCGCAGTTTCGGAGACGACGGCGCGATTCTTGGCGGCGTGGCATTGTTCCATGACCGCCCGGTGACGGTGGTCGGCATGGTGAAAGGGCATACGTTTGAGGAAAACAAGCGCGCCAACTTCGCTATGCCCAGTCCCGAGGGGTATCGCAAGGCGCTGCGGCTCATCCGTCAGGCGGAAAAATTTCATCGTCCAGTGATTTGCTTGGTGGATACGCAGGGCGCGAACCCCAGCGTGGGCGCGGAGGAACGCGGGCAGGGTGAGGCCATTGCCCACAATATTATGGAGCTGTTTCGCATCCAGACGCCGATTGTCAGCGTCATCATGGGCGAAGGCGGAAGCGGTGGAGCCTTGGCGCTGGGTGTCTGTGATGAACTGGCCATGTTAGAGAATGCAGTGTATTCGGTCATTTCCCCGCGCGGGTTTGCCAGCATCCTTTGGAAAGATGCCGCGCGTGAGCAGGAGGCTGCGGAACTGCTCAAGATGACCGCGCCCGATCTGGTGCGCTTTGGCGTAGCGGACTACATCATTCCGGAGCCCGAGGGCGGCGCACAGAGCGACCCGCAGGCGATGGCGGCGGCATTGAACGACTATCTGCGGCAGGCCATCGAGCGGCTGGCGGGTCTTTCCAATGAGGTGCTGCTGGAGCGGCGATATCATAAATTCCGCCAGATCGGTTTGTTTTCGGAATAAACGGATACAGCCGGTCATCATGTCCAAGGTGATTTAAATGCGTTTCTGTTTGCTTAGCCTGAAAATGCCTCTTGTTGGGTGGCTTTTGCAACAATACTGCACTTGAACAGAAAAGCAACAGGCGCCTGCTTGACAATGGGCGCGCGCGCATGTAGAATAATAGAGCGATTGGACTTGATACGGTGTAAGTCCGATGGTGGTTTTGGCACGTGCATGTACCGACGTTGCCACCTGCCGTTGACACGGCGGCCGCTGTAAGAATCGCCGGTGGACGGTTTTTTGCAAAAAGGCCGTTGATACCAACCGAAAAGGAGGGACAACGAATGGTATTTGAAAAAGTGAAAGAGACGCTCTGCGAGCAGCTGGATGTGGAAGAAGACAAAGTTACATTAGAGGCTTCCATCATTGATGATCTTGGAGCGGATTCTCTGGATGTCGTCGACTTGATTATGTCGCTTGAAGAGGAATTCGAGATCGAAATTCCTGATGAAGATGTCGAGCATATGAAAACAGTAGGCGATATCGTCAAATATGTAGAGGAAAAAACGAAGTAAGATACGTGCTTGCAAATGGGCAGTTGCCGGCAAGCGGGTGATACTTTGAAAAGGGAGTCGCGTTTTTGTGAACGTGCTCCCTTTTCCTCTGCGCAAAAATCCCGCAGAAGCCCAGACGACGGTCTGACTCCTGCGGGATTTTTGCATGGGACAGGGATACGCGTTATATGGGGGAGACTTTAGGCAAGCCCGCAATCCACATAGTCTTTCCATTTTTCATTGTAGGCTTTTTCGCGGGAAACACGATACAGAAAATATGCGACCCCGCCGGATACTGCGAGCAAAACTGCTGCCGCAGTGACCAAAGCGCCTACCGTATGGGTGAGTTTCATAAAAAGCCTCCGTTTCCGATTGGGTACGGTTCAATGCCATGCATACCGTAACCTCGGCATTCTCTTATAAAAGCATGATAATCTATTTTTTACAGAAAGTCAACTTGACCGTCTGCCTGTTGGTGAAATGGCTGCATATAAAAATTCCGAAAAACGTGCAGTACGCTTTTCGGAATCTGTTTTGTATGCTTAAAAGAAATACGCACGGCTCAATACCCGTAAAACCCGCTTATTTCGCTTGGTTAAACGCTTTTGCAAGCTGGGACTTTTTCCGGGCGGCGGTATTCTTATGCAGAATGCCCTTTGCGACAGCTTTGTCGATTTTGACAACGGCTGTTTTAAGCGCATCCGCTTTGTTTTCAGCACCATCGCTCACGGCGACCTGCGCCTTTTTAATGGAGGTGCGCAGTGCGGATTTAAACGCCTTGTTGCGCAGCGTTTTGACTGCAATGACTTTCACGCGCTTCTTGGCGGATTTAATGTTTGGCATGTTGACACCTCCTTTTTTCACATAAACCAGTAACTATAAGTATAGCATGGATTATGCCATAATGCAATACTTTTTTAAAATTGTCGATATCCACTTTTATAACGTGCGTATTTGCGCATAACGGGATGCGATGGGGAAATAATAGAAGAAAATGTAAAGGCGGTGCGTTCGTGGCACAGATACGGACAGACCTTGCCGTAGAGGCACATGAGATTGCAAAAAACGCGGGCAGACTGACGGGCGTGGAGTCGTCTGAGGAAACCATCGGCCATGTGAAGTGCACACGGGTGAAGGTCCTGGACGAACATGGAGAGCAAGCCATCGGTAAACCGGTGGGTACCTATGTGACCGTGGAAGTGCCGGGGTTGGACGATACAGAAGGAGAAACCTTTTTGTCGGCAGTGGAAGCCGTAGCCAGGGAACTGGGCGAAGTGCTAAAGGGAATGCAGGGCGAGGTGCTGGTGGCCGGGTTAGGCAATGCTGAAATGACTCCAGACGCCATTGGGCCGCGCAGTGTACAGAATGTGTTGGTTACTCGGCATGTGGCGGGTGAACTCTCACAAATCAGCGGCATGGAGGGTACGCGGGGTGTTGCCGCTATCGCCCCCGGTGTTTTAGGGCAGACCGGCGTGGAAGCTGGAGAGATCTTAAAAGCGCTGGTGCTCAAGTTGAACCCTGCGGCAGTGATTGTTGTGGATGCGCTGGCATCCCGCCGTGCGGCGAGATTGGGTAATACCATCCAGATTGCGGACACCGGTATCATTCCGGGTTCCGGGGTGGGCAATGCGCGTTTCGCGGTCAATCAAGAGTCGCTCGGTGTGCCGGTGATTGCGCTTGGCGTGCCCACAGTGGTGGATGCCGCTACTCTTGCGGTCGATTTGATTGAGGATGCGGGATTCCACGCCGACGAGGCGGCGCGCGAAAAAATCCGGCACAGTGCATGCCCGAACGACACGCCGATGTTTGTCACACCGCGTTTCATTGATCTGATCGTGGAGCATGCCGCCCGCTTGACCGGTTTTGCAATCAATCGTGCGCTCAATCCCTCTATTTCCTATGACGATATGGTTGCCATGCTTGCTTGACGGGTGCAGCCCGCGTTTGCATGCAGATAAAGCGATGCAAATCGACCGGTGCACAGTCTGTAAGCAGGGGTGCATCGTTCGCATAACCCTTTTCCGTAACGCATATATTGGCGGTAAAAGGACATCCCCCCAACCGGAGGGATGCAGATGTGACATGGTGCAAACTGGAGAAGGTTTGCACTTCTGTAGGGAAAGGGCGTGCAAAACATGCGGATCATTATGGGAAAAGTGCATCAAGACCGGGCGGTGCATCCGAGGCAAGTCACAGTGCCGGGTCGGGCGCACCGTGCCATCCCAGCAAAACCGGCGCAGCATAGCAAGAAGCAGCGATCGGGCAACGCGGTGTTTGTGCTGCTGGGGGCGGCATTTATTGCCACAATCGCCGCGGGTGTGCACGAGGGGATGATTGCCCGGTTGAGCGGGACGACACAGAAAGCGGCGGTACTCAGCGCGCAGATGTCATATCCACATGGCGGGCAGACTGTCGCCGCGCGCGAAATGAATAAGTTACAAGGAATCTTTACTGGAACCGCACAGCAAAAGAGCCAATCGGCAGCCTCCGAAAGCAAACAGGTGGAAAAGAAAGAGACTGCATCCGGCAAATAACGCAAACAGCGGCGTTTTTTGCTCTCGGTTGCAGACGTAATAGCAGGAAGTAGCATACAGGGGATATCGAATGAAACGTCCGTTTTGGAAACCGAATGACCGCATTGTGCAGGCACCACCGCGCCCACGCGCAGTGCGGATACTCACAGGTCTTTTTTTGGCAGTGGTGGCCGCGTCATTTATCACGGCGGTTGGCGTAGTAGATTACCAATCACGCGTGGTCGGCTGGAACCAGCATCAGCAGGAGTTTGGCATTTTGCTAACAAAAGATGACATAAAGATTACCCTGTTGGGTATGAAGGGCACATTTGCGCTTCAGCCGGTTTACCAATCTGTGGCCTATGCACGGAAATATCAGCAGGGCATAGACACAATAAAACCTGCGCCGGCATGGCTGGCACAGGCGGTGGGGAAAGTTGCAGTACAGGCGCAGGGCTGGAGAGTGCGGCGCGCGGTGCTGTTGCTCTGGGGCCACGCCGGGGATCTGCGTCCGCTTTTGGAAATGGAATAGACACACTAGGCGTTTTGCAATATGAAGAAGCAGCCGGATGATTTTTTGAAAGTCATCCGGCTGCTTTAGAGAAAATGGAGTTGTTTATCCAATCTCCATATTGGCACAGGCGTTTAGTCCTGCATCGGCGGTGTTTCCCGCTTGTATCTCATAATATGCCTGCGCACCGATCATGGCGGCGTTGTCTCCACAGAGCTCTAGGGGTGGTAGATACAGTTTGCGCCCGCTCAGGGCGCAGTCGTCCTCGACACGTTTCCTAAGTGCGGTATTGGCTACCACGCCGCCTGCCAGCACCAGTGTGCGGCTGTCTGTATCGTTTGCCGCGAGCAGGAATCCGTGTGCCAGCATGTCCACCACGGCGGCTTGAAAGGAAGCAGCGACGTCCTCCTTGCAGATTGTTTCGCCTTTTTGCGCGGCATTGTGTACATAATTGAGCACGGCGGTCTTCAAACCGGAAAAGCTGTAGTCATAGGGTGCGCCGTCCACATGGGGGCGCGGGAAATGGATAGCCTTTGCGTTACCCGCCCT
This sequence comes from Ethanoligenens sp., assembly GCF_047718355.1. Lineage (NCBI taxonomy): Bacteria > Bacillati > Bacillota > Clostridia > Eubacteriales > Oscillospiraceae > Ethanoligenens > Ethanoligenens sp. The sequence goes on along the minus strand of NZ_JBDNLG010000004.1, from coordinate 18,891 downwards.
GGCCGCGCGGTCGATGGCGATACCGCCCGGATAAGGGAAGCCCAGTGCACGGGCAGCTTTGTCAAAGGCTTCTCCGGCGGCGTCGTCCCGCGTGCGGCCAAGCACAGTGAAATGGGTATAGTCCTCTGCCTGCACGATGTGGCTGTGTCCGCCGGATGCCACCAGACAAAGGAACGGCGGTTTCAGTTCGGGGTGGGCCAGATAATTGGCGGCGATATGCCCACGCAGATGATGCACGGGGATGAGTGGAAGACCGCGCGCCAGCGCCAATCCTTTGGCAAAGTTGACGCCCACCAGCAGTGCGCCAATCAGTCCAGGCGCATAGGTGACGGCCACAGCGTCGATGTTGTCTAACGTGCAGCCTGCGTCACTTAGCGCCTGTGTGCAAAGCTGTGCAATCACCTCCACATGCTGGCGGGAGGCAATCTCCGGAACCACGCCGCCATAAAGGCGGTGGGTCTCAATTTGTGAAGCGATGACGTTGGACAGCACCTGTCGGCCGTCCCGCACCACAGCGGCGGCGGTCTCATCGCAGGAAGATTCAAAAGCAAGGATATTCAAACGGATTCACCTTCGATCGGCATCATATAAAAATAATGTTAGAACAACGCTCAGCGTGTTTTAAGGGGCAGCTGTGCAAACGAGATGGGTTTAAGCGTAAACAGGTCTCCATGGCCCGGATAAATTATCTAATGCCATCCTGTCATCCGTAGAATTTGGTCATGATATAGGCATCTTCCGGCGGCTGGGCATAATATCCCGGGCGGATGCCCATGGTGCGAAAACCGCAGGAATGGTACAAGGTGATGGCGGCGGCGTTGGAGACGCGCACCTCCAGCGAGAGGAACGACAGCCGTTTGTCGTGTGCAAACTCATCCAGCGCCGCAAGAAGTGCGCGTGCGACCCCCTGATGGCGCTGTGCGGGTGCGACGGCGATATTGTATAGATAGCCCTCGTCCAGCACCCACGACATACCCGCATAGCCCGCCAATGCTCCGCCCTGTTCGGCTACGAGGAACAGGGCGGCAGGGTTTTGCAGTTCCTCCACAAATGCGTCCCGTGACCATGGGTCGCCGAAACAGACGCGTTCCAATGCGGTCACATCCGCCAGATGGCATCTGTCCATGGGCAGAATATCAAATGATGCCGCCTCGCCGCTCATGCGTCGAAATACTGCCCGATGATGCCGCGCAGTGCCTCGAGGATTTCATCGCGGCAGGTGCGGTAGACGCGCAGATTCTGGCCGTAGGGGTCATCAATACCGCTGCCGAGAATATGTACCTTAGGCAGATATTCCGGCAGGACAGACTCAATGGAGGAATAATGAGAACGAGTCATGACATACACATCATCGGTATCTTCGAGAATTGCACGGGTGAGCGCCCGCGCACGGTGGTAACGCAGGTCAATGCCGATCTCTTTAAGCGCGGTGATGGCGTGTGCCGAGGCGCGGTCGCCCTCCAGTCCGGCGATGCCCGCACTGGAAGCGGCAGGCGGCAGGCCGCGCTCTTGGAGCATGTGGTTAAAGATAGCTTCCGCCATGGGGCTGCGGCAGAGGTTGCCGGTGCAGACGAATAAAACCTTTTTCATAAATATCCCCTCCCTATATCTGAAATGATGTGGACGACGTTTCAGCCTTTTGCGTCGTACCAGGTGCGGCCGGTGTGTACATCGGCTTCCAGTTTCACACGCAACTGCATGGCGCCTTCCATTTCTTCTTCCAGGATACGGCCGGCCTGCGCGGCCTCGGCCTCCGGTGCCTCCACGATGAGTTCATCGTGTACCTGCAAAATCAGAACGGACTGTAGCTTTTCGTTTTCGAGCCGGTCACGCACGCGCACCATGGCGATTTTGATGATGTCGGCGGCGGTGCCCTGAATCGGGGTGTTCCGTGCCACGCGTTCACCGAACGCACGCATGTTGTGGTTGGAGGAAAGCAGCTCGGGCAGCATCCGACGCCGGCCAAACAGCGTTTCTACGTAACCTTTTTCATGTGCCTCCCGAATGACCTTTTCCATGTAGTCCCGCACGCCGGAGAACTTTTGCAGATAGCCTTTGATATAGCTGTCCGCCTCTTTGACACTGACGCCGATATCCTGCGAGAGCGAAAACGCCCCGATGCCATAGACGATGCCAAAGTTGACGGCTTTGGCTCGCGAGCGCATAATTGGTGTAACATATTCCGGGGGCATCCCGAATACCTGCGAAGCCGTGATGGTGTGAATGTCCTCATGGCTGTTGAACGCCGAGATCATGGCAGTGTCATTGGCGATGTGTGCAAGAATGCGCAGTTCAATCTGTGAATAGTCCGCATCCACCAGCACCCAGCCGGGGCGCGCTACAAAAAAGCGGCGCAGTTCACGCCCCTCTTCGCTGCGTACGGGGATGTTTTGCAGATTTGGCTCGGTGGAACTGATGCGTCCGGTGCGGGTTTCCACTTGATTGAAACTCGAATGGATGCGCCCGTCCGGTGCGATGACTTTGAGAAGGCCGTCGGTATAGGTGGATTTAAGCTTGCTTAGCTTACGGAAGCCGAGCAGGGTGTCGATGACCGGATGCGCGCCTTTTAGTTTGTCCAATACATCGGCATTGGTAGACCAGCCGGTTTTGGTCTTCTTCCCATGCGGAAGTCCCAGCTTGACAAACAGCGCTTCGCCAAGCTGTTTGGGCGAATTGAGATTGAACGGGTAACCTACCGCCTCAACGATCTCCTGTTCCATGGCGGTAAGCTTTTTGCCAAGCGTCTCGCCATAGGCGGCGATGCCAGCTTCATCCACCATGAACCCGATGTGTTCCATCTGTGCCAGCACGCGGGCAAGCGGCAGTTCCACCTCATGGTAAAGGCGTTCCTGCCCGTTGTCCGCCAGTTTTTGCAGGAGCACCGGCGCGAGTGCCTGTACGGTCAGCGCAGTGGTGACGCAGGCAGCCAGTTCCTCCGGCGCGTTTTCCACCGTTGGGGGAAAAACGGTGTATTCCTCACAAAGCCGGGCGGGCAGATACGACGAAGCCAGCGGGTTGAGCAGGTAGGCCGCCAGCATGGTGTCGCCGACCTCCTCATCCGCAATAGTGAAGCCCTGCCGCATTCCGGCCGCATAGACCGGTTTGCTGTCGTGTGTGCGCTTGCCGAGAGCTCCGTCTGCAAAAAAGGCGGACAGGAATGCATCGAACCCCGCAGTCTGTCCTTCCAACGCGCAGGCGATGCCGTCTGCCAGCGCAAACGCAATGCCGGTGATATATTCGTTCTCCGCAAACCGGCACGCAAAATTCACCGGGCTTTCCGTGTGCAGACGGGCCAGCAGAGTCATGCCGTCGGGTGCGATGGCACAGCAGATCGTTTTTTGCGCGTCGGGTGCGCCAGCCTGCGCGGGCATATCGGCGGTCACCCCCATTTTTTCCATCAGTTTGAACAGCTCCAGCTTTGCCATCAACAATGCCAGCGCGTGGCCGTCCTCTTTGGTATTGGCAAGGGCAGTGGGGTCGGTTTCCACCGGTGCGTCAATGCGGATTTTCGCCAGCTTTTGGCTCATATACGCGCTGTCTTTACCTGCCTGCAATTTGGCGCGCAACGCGGGGCGGATACCGGCATCCTCCAGATGGGCGTAGATAGCATCCAACGAGCCGTAGGTCTGCATGAGTGAAAGCGCGGTTTTTTCACCTACACCCGCCACCCCGGGGATGTTGTCCGATGCGTCGCCCATCAGCGCCTTAACGTCAATCATCTGCGTTGGTGTGACACCGTATTGTTCCCGGATGGCGGCTTCGTCGTAGATCGTGGTCACCGGCTGTCCGGCCTTGGTGGCGGCGAGCCGCACGGTGGCGGTGGGGGCAACCAGTTGGAAGCTGTCACGGTCGCCGGTAAGCAGCACGCAGGTGTCCCCGCGCTCGCCGCAGGCATGTGCCTCGGTACCCAAAATGTCGTCCGCTTCAAAGCCTTCGGCCTCCAGAATGGGCAGCCCCATGTGCCGCAAAAGCTGTTTTAAGACCGGCAGCTGAGCGGCCAGCTCTTCCGGCATTTTTTTCCGTCCGGCTTTGTAGCCGTCATATGCCAGATGGCGGAATGTTGGAGCAGGCAAATCGAACGCCACAGCGACGACGTCGGGCTGGGTCTCTTCTTGTGCTTTGTTGAGAATATTCAAAAAACCGACAATGGCATTGGTATATTGCCCGTCCTTGGTGGAGAGCAGACGAATGCCGTAAAATGCGCGGTTGATAATGCTGTTGCCGTCGAGTACGAGCAGTTTCATATGGAATTTCCTCCGGGCGCGGCTATTTTGATGAAGCGGCATGGCAGCGTTCGTAATGGAACAGGAACTGCTGCGCGATGCCGCCGAGCGGGCGCAATGCTTCGGGAAAGCCGTTGGGATAATAAGCGGCAAGGATACGCCGCACCCAAACATCCACCGGAAAGCAGTCGAGCCGCCCGCAGCCAAACAACAGAGCGCAGTCAGCCACCTTTGGCCCTACGCCGTGAATGGTCTGGAGGGCGGCACGCGCATCGTCCAGCGGCATGGCGGACAACTGCTCAAGCTGCACTGTTCCGTCGACCACTTTCCGCGCGGCATCCAGCACGTATTTGGCGCGGAATCCACAGCGCACGGGTGCGAGCTCCTCTACGGATAATCCCGCCAATGCTTCCGGCAAAGGAAATGTAAATCCCCCACCCGGAATCGGTGTGCCAAACGCGGTGCAAAGCCGGTCGATAATGCCTTTGATGCGCGGGATATTGTTGTTCTGCGAAAGAATGAAGGAGCAGAGTGTCTCCCAAGGTTCCTGCCGCAGCAGACGCAGACCGGGCGCGAATGCCACGGCGCGTGCGAGCGGGGTATCTTGCAAAAATGCCGTGCGGATGGCGGTGTAGTCCCGATCCAGATCAAAATAACGCCGCCAAAGCGTGTCCATTTCATCGATAGACGCGCCAATGAGCAGAAGGTCTTCCCCATCCTTTCGCAGACGAAGCCTGCGCCCGTGGGCAATCCCAGCCCAGACGCCGTCGGGCTGTCTTTCCCAGCGAAAACACTGCCCGTTCTCAAACACCGCAGACGGGTCAAAATCCGGTGCGGAAACCAGAACGGTATGTTGTGCTGTGGTCGTGGTCGCTGTCATTGCATTCTCCGGTCCCATCCGTTTAGCATCCCTATACAAGGCATCCTGTTATTATGTGCTATTATACCATATTTTCCGCGTGAGCGCCCGCCGCTGTCAAAAAAGCCACCGGTTTTATCCGGTGGCCTTACAATATGTAAAATTCGGGTTGAAACTCAAAATGTCTGTTTGCGCCGCAACTCAATCTGCTGGCCAAATACCCATCGGTGGATCTCGTTGGAATCTTTTTGGGAGATGTTGACGAAGTGGCAGCCATAATGAAACCCATTGGGCGAAATTTCACGGCGGACGATCTCCGCAGTCAGCGGGATATCCCGCGGTGTTTCACGGAAAGTGAAAACAAAATTAAAACCAATATCGAACCGTTCTTTACAGGCAATATAAATTCCTTCGGCGCTGACATTTAGGATGGTTACATGCAGCGGTTTTTCAAACGGGTGCTCACCGTCCGAATCGGCGTAAAACCGGAAAAGATACTCCAATTCTGTGTTGACGCGCGTATTATTGCGTTTTTGCCGGTTGGCAACGAGTTTGAGAGCAGTGAGCCGCACATGTGTTAACAGTGCGGTTTGGATGCGTCCATCATATACGCATTCGCCCATCGAAGCATTGTAAATGTGTATGCGCACATCCTGTCCATCATAGACCCAGCCGGTGGTGTCTTTGACCGTGGTAATCTCCATGACACCACTCTCGAAAGCACGCACAAATCCCTCTACAATTGGGTTTCTATCCGTATCGACAATGACGCATTTGTCAAATTCATGCATAATTTAGAACCGCCCTGTCTGAATAATCTGATGATACTCCATTATAAATAGAAACAGCAAAACCACTTTATTATATAGTATCGGATTGCACTGTGATTTGCAAGATGCAAATGAGAATTCCCAATCATTTTTTAATGATTGGATTGCAAAGAAACCGGCATCTTTCGTTTGCAGAAGAGGACAAGGAACAAATTCCCGAGCAGGATGCCCGCGGTAATCAAGAAGATGTGGGAAAAACCCAGGTGTGCCGAAACAAACGACCCGAGCAAAGGTCCCAGCACAAGGCCCAGGTAAGTCATGGCCTGGTTGTAACCAAAAACACGGCCAAAGATATCGGACCGCGACGTTTTTTTAAGCAACGTGGAAACGATAGGCATGATGCCGGCCTGTGAGACGCCGAACAGGAATCGCAGCCCCATCAGCTGCCACGCGTTTTGGACAAAAGCCATGGGGATAAACAGGATGCCGGAGAATAAAAGCGAAAAGAGCAGGATGCGCATATAACCGGTGCGGTCTGCAAGCCGCCCGATGAGAGAAGCGGTCAGCAGAATGCCGACCCCTGTCGCGGATATGACAATGCCGGAAAACAAGCTGATTTGTCCCGAAACGGTATGGCTTTGTTCAAACAGCTGACGGACGAAAAGGGAAACGATCGGTTCAATGGACTGGTTGGCGGTGTTGATGAGACAGGTGGTGACCATCAACATGATGAAAAAGAACCGGCCGTCAATCGCCGCAAGCAACGGGCCTGGTTTGGAGTGGGTGACTACGGTGAGCGGACGGTCGGGCAGGTCGCCTTCTTTGATAAAAAGTGCTGCAATCAAAAAGGACACAAAAAGAGAAACAGTGGTTACAAAAAAAGTGTTGCGGATATGGATGGTGGTGTCCAGATAGCCGCCGATGACCGGTCCCAGCAGTGTGCCTGCCATCATGCCGGTGGACAGGGTGGCCAGTGCCCAACCGGCTTTTTTGTCCGGTGTCACCCGCGCAATCAGCGCGTTGGCGGATGGGTTGTAGCCGGAGACCAGCCCTTGCAGCAGTCGGAAAAGCAGCAACAGCCAGATGGAATGGACAAACGGATAGGCAAAATTGGACAGTGCCAGCCCCATGCTGGTGCACATCATGACGGTCTTGCGCCCGTGGATGTCGGCCAAGCGCCCCCAAAGGGGAGACATCAGCGCAGCCGCGACAAACGTGATGGAAAACGCGGCGCCGGAAAGCAGCGATACGGTGCCGAGATCTTTCACACCCATCTGCTCAATATAAAACGGCATGAACGGCACCACGATATTGATGCCGCAGCTGGTGGTAAACGAGCCCAACCAGCAGACGATGAGATTTCTTTTCCAGAGTTCCATGGTATTCTTCCTGTCTACAGTTTCAGCTAAAGGGTCGCCTGTTGCCACAAGGCAAGAACCTGTGCACACACAGGTCCTTGCCTTGTCAAACAAGCGCAGTTCCGTCGTCAGCCGCCCAAAGCAGGGACGCGGACCAGTCTGTTATCTACCGGTTACATTTCTTTAAACAATTCGATCTTGTTGCCCGCGGGGTCCCGCACGAATGCGATGCGGACAGGCAGCCCCGGTTCGCTGGGGATGGTCAGGCTTTCGGGCGCGGACACACTGGTGCAGCCGCTTTTCAGCAGATCCGCGTAGGCCGCGTCTACATCGGTACAGACATATGCCACATGGGCGTAGCCCTTTTCTTCGTCAACAGGGAAAAATTCGAGGTGGGTACCGTCCGGGGACTTGAGCATAGCTCCCCCGTCCCACTTCAAACGCAAGGCGTAACCCAATTTGGATGTGTAAAAATCAATGCTTTGCTGGATGTCGTCTACCTTCATGCAGATATGGTGGACACCTTGAAAATAGGTTTGGCTCATGGAAACTCCTCCTTTACACACGATACGGATGTGAGTATTATACTCCTCAATGGTTTGTCAATGCAAGGAAACCGCACAGATATACGAAAACCCGCCATCGATAGCCGGTGGCGGGTCATTGCATTTTAATATGAAATCAGTCAATCCTTTTTGCCGTCCATCGCATTTTCAAGTGTATGCCAGCCAAGCACCGCACATTTTACACGCGCAGGCATATTGCCGATGTTCTTGAGCGCAACGGCCTCGTCCAATACTTCAAGCTGTTCGTCATCTGTGATCTCATGCTTGATCATGCCTAAAAAGGTCTGCGCGAGCTTTTTTGCCTCATCCACTGATTTTCCTTTGATAAGGTCGACCATGATATCGGCTGAAGCCTGTGAAATAGCACAGCCGATGCCGGTAAACGAGGCGTCCTCAATGAAGCCGTCTTTCACCCGCAGTTCCAGTTCAATCTCATCGCCGCAGCTCGGATTGTGGCCCTTGAGGACGGCAGTCGGGTTTTCGATGTGGCGCTTGTTGGCTGGGGACGCGTTATGCTCCGTGATAATTTCCGTATAAATGTTATTTAGATCCATAACCGAGCACTCCCCGTACTTTCCGCACGCTTTCGACAAATGTATCTACATCCTCGGGCGTGTTGTAAAAATAAAAACTTGCGCGACAGGTCGCATTGATGCCCAGATACCGCAGGAGCGGCTGTGCACAGTGATGCCCGGCGCGGATAGCGACTCCGTCTGTATCCAGAATGGAGGCCACATCATGCGGATGCACGTCTGCAATGTTGAAAGAAATGACGCCGCATCGGTTGCCTGCGCCGCCGTCGCCATAGATGGTGACATAGTCTAATTCGCGCAGGCGGCTGAATGCGTAATGCACCAGCTTGCTGTCAATCTCACGAATATGGTCGTAACCGATTTTCTGAATATAGCGAATAGCGGCGGCAAGCCCCACCGCGCCGCCCACGTTTTGGGTGCCCGCTTCAAATTTTGCGGGCAGCGGCGCGAAAGTAGCTTCCTGCTCATATACATATTCTATCATATCGCCGCCGTAAAGGAAAGGCGGTATTTTATCAAGCAGTTCCCTTTTTCCGTACAGCACGCCGATGCCCATGGGGGCAAGCATTTTGTGACCGGAGAATACAGCGAAATCCGCGTCGATATCCTGCACATCCACTGGAAAATGCGGGATGCTCTGCGCAAGATCCACCACGGCTACCGCCCCGACGCTATGTGCCTTTTTTACAATCTCTTTCACCGGATTGACGGTGCCAAGCACGTTGGATACATGCACAATAGCGACCAGTTTCGTCTTTTCGGTGATTTTTTTCTCGATCTCTTCGGTGGTGATGCGTCCGTTTTCATCCAGATAGAGATATTTGAGAATTGCACCGCGTGCTTTGGCCACTTGCTGCCACGGGATGAGGTTGCTGTGGTGTTCCGCAATGGAGATGACAATCTCGTCCCCCTCATTGATAAAGTGCATCCCATAGCTGTATGCGAGCAGGTTGAGAGATTCGGTGGTGTTGCGGGTGAAGATGATTTCCGCATCTTCTTTTGCATTGATAAATTCACGCGTTAACGCGCGTGCGTCTTCATACAGCTCGGTGGCCTTCACGCTCAAAGCATAGTTGCCCCGGTGCGGATTGGCGTTTTCTTCCGCGTAATATTGCCGAACCGCGTCGAGCACCGGCAATGGTTTCTGTGCGGTCGCCGCGCTGTCAAGATAGACCAGCCGCTTGCCGTTTGCTTTCGTTTGCAGGATCGGGAAGTCGGACAAGTCGATGTGTGCCAATGCCGTTTTACTAATCGTCACTTTCGTTCAACCTCCCTACAATGTGGTCTTGCAAATCGTTGCGGATGGATTCGATGGGGATGCGCGCCAGGATGGGTGCAAATTGAGCCTCAATGATGAGCCGGCGGGCATCTGTTTCGCTCAGCCCCCGCGACATCAGATAGAACAGGCGGTTTTCATCGATACGTCCGGTGCTGGCCGCGTGTTGACCATCCACGTCTTCTTCTTCACAAAGAATGAGCGGGGCGCTGCGTCCGCGTACCCGCGGGCTGAGAAGGACGGCATATTCCTCCTCGTGTCCCTTGGAGCCTGCGGAGCCGCGCTTGAAATCAATGGTGCCGCGGAAGATTTTTTTGCTTTCTCCCAACATGGCGCCCCGTGACAGAATCTCACTGGTTGTCTTTTTGCCGGTATGCTCGGCAACATAGTTGATGTCAATCGTACGCTTGCCGTCGCCGAGGTAAATATTTCCGATTTCCAGGCGGCTCCGATTGCCGGTCAGTTTGCATTTGGCTGCCGCATAAGCGCGCGAGCCGCCTAACTCCGCCTGAATCAATTCGATGGTGCCGTTTTCGAACGCTGTACCGCCCACGTCCGAAAAATGCGGACATCCGGTTCCCAATACCTGCACCTGCACCAGTGTGATTTTCGCGTCATGTTTGGCATAAATACGGGTCAGGCCGGCGTGAAAACCTTGCAGGTCGTTGGCGGAGCTATAGCGCAAGACCACGGTGACACTGCTGCCCGGCTCGGCAATGATGGTATTTTCATCCGTGAGGACGGGATTCTCGGCATCCAGCGTGTAATCGAAGACCAGCGGTTCGGCGACCTGTGTGCCTGCCTTGATTTCCACGAACACACCCGCATTGTGGTTGGCTTTGACAAAATCGCGTACCTGTGCGCCCGCGCCGGTTTCGATGTCGCCTTCAAGAAAAACGATGTCGCTTTTGAGCACTTCGCTCACTTTCACGCCTTCCGGCCAACTTTCCGGCAGTGAAAGAGCGGTGTAAGGCGTCACCTCGGGGATCTCAGTTTCCAACGTCTCGCCATTTACACCCAGCCAACTCCATGTGGGTGTGGGCAGACGGTCAATATCCTGTAATTCCAATTTCATATTCTTCACTCCCTGCGGGCACAGCCCGTTTGATTGTTCAGGAAAGCTACGATCAAGCAGCAGCTCCCAGCCTGAAACGGGAGCATCTCCCATTTCCACCCCTGCGGGCACAACCCGTTTGATTGTTCAGGAAAGCGGCGGCTTTCAAGCTGTGTGCCAATTCTGCACGTGCCTTTACCTAAACTCCAAAAGTGACCGGTGGTCACCCGATGGAACCTTCCATTTCAAGTTTGATGAGATTGTTCATCTCCACGGCATATTCCAATGGCAGTTCCTTGGCGACAGGCTCCGCAAACCCGCGAACGATGAGCGCACGGGCATCTTCTTCGCTTAAGCCGCGGGACATGAGGTAGAAGATGCTGTCTTCGCTGATGCGTCCGATGCGAGCCTCGTGCCCGATGTCCACATCATCGTTGCGGATATCCATGGCAGGCACGGTGTCGGAACGGGAAATCTGATCCAACATCAAAGATTCGCAGGAAACACTGGAGCGGCAGCCGGATGCATTTGGCGCGACCACCACACCGCCGCGGTAGACGCAGACGCCGCCGTCCTTTGAAATGGATTTGGTGTTGATGGTGGAATAGGTGTGCGGCGCAGCATGGACGACCTTTGTGCCGGTGTCCAGATGCTGGCCTTTGCCCGCAAACGTGATGCCGGTGAATTCTGACCGCGCGCCCTCGCCTTTTAGGATGCTCATCGGGTAGAGCATGGAAACGTGGGAGCCGAACGAACCGGATACCCATTCAATGCTGCCGTTCTTCTCAACAGAACATCGTTTGGTGTTGAGGTTCATCATGTTTTTCGACCAGTTCTCAATGGTGGAATACCGCAGGTGCGCGTCTTCCTTCACGAACAGTTCCACGCAGCCGGCGTGCAGGTTGGTCACATTATATTTCGGGGCGGAACATCCTTCAATGAAGTGCAGGCGCGCACCCTTTTCCACGATGATGAGGGTATGCTCGAACTGCCCCGCGCCCGGCGCGTTCAGCCGAAAATATGATTGGAGCGGAATGGACACATCCACGCCTTCCGGCACATAGACAAATGAACCGCCCGACCAGACCGCGCCGTGCAGCGCGACAAACTTGTGGTCGTCCGGTGGCACCAACTTCATGAAATACTGCTGGATAAGGTCCCCGTGTTCGGTCAGCGCGCTTTCCATGTCGGTATAGACCACGCCCTGCCTGGTCACTTCGTCCCGCACGTTGTGGTAGACGACTTCGGAATCGTACTGTGCGCCCACGCCGGCCAGGGATTCCCGTTCGGCCTTTGGAATGCCCAGCCGCTCAAACGTATTTTTGATTTCGTCGGGAACTTCTTTCCAGTTCCCCGCCATCTTGGCGTCCGGCCGGACGTAGGTGACGATGTTGTCCATGTCCAACTCGTTAAGAGAAGGCCCCCACTTCGGCAGCGACATTTTGTTGTATATTTCAAGGGATTTCAGCCGGAAATCCCGCATCCACGCGGGGTCGTGCTTTTCTTCGGAGATACGCTCCACAATCTCCGGCGTCAGCCCTTTGTGTACTTTAAATTGTGCTTTGTCTTCGTTTTTGAAGTCATAGATGCTGCGGTCAACATCCGCAACATTACTTTTCTGCTTGGACATGCCTTCACCCGCTTTCTTCAATGGAATGCATTTATACGGCGGCTTTCAGACCAGTGAAGCCGGAGGTGTTGATCTCGTCGATGAGCGCGCGGTCGCCGGAACGGACAATTTGACCGTCCACCAGCACATGTACCGACGACACGTCCACGAATTCGAGAATCTTTGTGTTGTGTGTGATGATGAGCAGACCGTTTTCCGCATTTTTGTATTTTTCTACGCCCTGCGAGACGATCTTTACTGCGTCTACATCCAGTCCGGAATCCGTTTCATCCAGAATTGCCAATTTCGGGTGAAGCATCAGCATTTGCAGAATTTCGTTTTTCTTTTTTTCACCGCCGGAGAATCCCACATTTAAACCGCGCTCTGCGTAGCTTTCATCCATCTTCAATTCCGCCATGGTGGCTTCCAATTCTTTTTTGAATGCGAAAATCTTCACCGGCTTTTGGGTGATGGCGCCATAGGAAGTGCGCAGGAAGTTCTCTACCGACACGCCGGGGATTTCCTCGGGGCTCTGGAAAGACAGGAACAGACCGCGCCTGGCGCGCTCGTCTGTCTTGGTGTCGGTAATATCCTCGCCTTCAAAAATAACCTGTCCGCTGGTAACCTTGTATTGCGGATGCCCCATGATGGTATTTACCAACGTCGATTTGCCCGCGCCGTTCGGCCCCAGCAACACGTGCACTTCCCCTTTGTTCACAGTCAGGTTCAGTCCTTTTAGGATTTCCCTGCCGCTCGCTGTCACATGCAGATCGCGAATTTCCAGTAATTTTTCCGCCATGATTATCCACTCCTTGTATTTGTCGCGCAGGTAGCGCCGCGCGTTAGTATTTTATAAAAAAAGCCGCCGGGATACCGGGTCGATGTAAAAAGCGCCTGTTTGCGGCTTGATGGAACCGCTCGTGTTAGGTTGAATGTATTATACCACAATAGTATAGTTTTCGCCATGCCTATTCAAAAAAATCTTAGCACAAATTTTTTATGCAACAGCCTCGGTAGTTGTTCGCGTTGCCTAAGAAGTGGCAATGTGCCTATTTGACACGGTTTCGGAAGGCCGGTATAATGAAAAAATCGGAGAAATGGCTGCTGGAATCCGCGGGCTTGTGAAAATGTCCTTACATTGTCATCGTTTTTGCCGATAAAGCATATAGATGAAAACCATCATGTGTGCCGAATACTGTTCGGTGGAGCAGGCAGCGAAAGGGATGGCAGTTATGGATGGACCAATCAATCCGGTAAATGCGACGCGGACCGAACGGGTGCAGGGTACAACCAATCTGCCGGTTGATCCGCAAAAACTGGCCGCGCTGCGTGCAAAACTCCAGCTGCCGCCGCTGCCGGCACAATCCGGCGGTGCATTGGGGGCCGACCAGGTTATTATCAGCGAAATGGGTAAGGCACTCTGTCGGTTTGCCCAGACGCTGGAGCACGACCCGCAGATGCTGGCATCCTTTACATCCAATTTACCGGCAGCACTGCGCGAAACGGTTTTGAACCCGCCAAACGGGCAGCCGGTGAATTATGACGCCGCTTTGCAGCTCTGCATGGCCTTGTATGGTCCGGAGGTGACGGCGCGCGCGTCTGCTTATGGACGCAACCGCAAGCGTCGGATCGACCGTTTTGATTATTACCGGGCGCTGATGGAACACTTCGGCTTGCAATATGACGGGAACGCTCCCGATACGGGCGAAGACAGCGGTTCCCTTTGGGATCGCTTTCTCAATCGCCTTCGCACCATGCTATCTCAGCCGGAACAGGCTGAGGAAAAACCAACGGACAAGCCTGTGCAGGGGAGCGGGCCGGAAATGGAAAAAGCAGCCGGCGATGCAGAAAAGCAGCCTGCTCCAGGGGAAAATCCACCGACCCCGCCGGATTTACCGCGGCTTTGGCCGTAAACACCGGTGCATATCGATTGCGCGTAGTAATCCCAAGAGGGCCTGTAGCTGTAATGCCTAATAATAGAAAAACATAAAAAGCAAATTGAAAATCCGGTTACAGTGTGTTCACGTTCTGTTCGCAAACCCGGCGCAGAATGGAAAAGAACAGCGTACATTCGGAGTTTGAGGACGAGCCGGAAAGGAGTGCCTTTCGGATGGCATTTTATATATCATGGAGCGGTCACACGCGCGACCAATCCGTTGAACGCGCCGTAGCCCTCCAAGCCCACGGCGACGGCGCGAAAGAAGCCATGGAGGCGGCAGCAGCGCGTGTGCGCGACATTGACGCGCACATGTCTTTTTTTAATGCGCAGAGTGAGGTGTCCGCCATCAACCGTAACGCGGGGCATGGCGATGTGTGCGTGAGCCCGGATACATTTTTTGTTGTTAAACGCGCCTTGCAATATGCCGAACAGACGTCCGGCTGTTTGGACATCACCATCGCGCCGGTATTGCGGCTGTGGGATGAGGCCGGACGCACCGACACCGCGCCGGATAACCGGGCATTGGGAAAAGCGCTGAGGCTGGTCAATTATAGAGATGTACTGCTTGGTGCGAGCAGTTTTAGAATACGGCTGAATTATGAGGGGCAGGCCATCGACCTCGGGTCAATCGCGAAAGGGTATGCTGCCGATGAGGTGAGAAAAATTCTGCGTGCGCGCGGCGTAAAATCCGCCCTTATCGATCTGGGAGGAAGCGCGGTGGCGCTCGGCGCCAGACCGGATGGCAAGCCGTGGGAAGTCAAGCTGCGTTGCCCGGGGAGCAACCGGCCGGACAAAATGTTCGGTTCGGTGGAGGTCATCGACCGCTCGGTGGTGACGGCAGGCGCGGGCAGCCGACCTGTTATCGACACGAAGACAGGCCGGCCGGTGGACAGTGGTCTGCGCAGTGTAACAGTGATTGCGGAAAGTGCACTGGATGCGGATGCGCTTGCATTCACCGCGTTGCTGCTCGGTCCGGAACAGGGGCGCAAATTGGTGGAGGATCAAGGAGCCGAGGCGGTACTGGTCACCACGGATGGGTTGCTGTGTGTGACGGACGGGCTGAAACCGCATTTCTGCCTGTGGGATACGCGTGTGCTGACCAACGGGGAATGATTACGACAGAAAAGAAAAACACAAGGCCTGTCCCTGTTCTGATTGGGGCGGGCCTTGTGGGGATTGAATCATGTGTCTGAAATTTCGCGGCGCGGCACGGCGGTTTGCTCCAGCAGGATGCGCGCGGGCTCCCGCAGCGTCGGGCACATCGTTTCCGGCGGAGACAGAAAATTACCTTGTGCGTAGGCAATGCCGCTTTCTGCCAGTGCGCGCAGCTGTTCTGCCGTGTGCACGCCCACGGCAATGACCTGCGCATGAGTCATTTGTGCGAGCGCGCAGGCACTTTGATAGGAACCTCCTGTTTCCAGGAGGGATATTTTAATATAATCGGGGTGTAGATTATGTACGCTCAGCAACTCCGTGCTGCCTGGTACGGTGTTGTCGCAGGCGATATGAAAACCCGCTTTTTTTAGTTGCTGCACCAAATCGATGAAACTGCCGAATTTACAGATATCTTCTTCCATGGTAAATTCCAGAACGATTCTGTCTGCGGGGTAGCTTTCTTCGCGGGTGTGCAGGATATCTTCCGCTTTTGTGAACCGGTCGAAAAGAGCGGCTGGGTCAATGTTGATGAACAAAAGCCCTTCCGCATGCTGTTCCCGCGCACAGTGTAGAATGGTATCGCGGCAAAGCCTATCCAATTCTGGCAGACGGTTGTATCGTTTGGCTTCGCTGAACAGTGCAAGAGGGGCATGCAGTGCTCCTTCCGGTCCGCGTGTCAATGCCTCGTAGCCGAAGATGCTTCCGGTTTTTAGGGCGACAATGGGCTGAAAAAGTGTTTGCACCAGATTTTTTTCGAGTATTTCGTCAAGTTGTGTGCTCATTTTCAACTTCCCTTCGCTGTCCAACGCAATTGCGCAGGCAGATACGATGACAACAATGATGTTATTTTATCACATGTGGTCGGTTATGTAAATTATGGCAGAAAAATTTGATAGTACGGGGAAAAAGCAAATGAAAGTTGTTTTGACAGTGCTTAATGCGCAATATGTGCATATGGCGTTGGCACCATGGAGCCTGAAAGCCGCCTGTGCCGATCTTTGCGAGGTGGTCGTGCGGGAATACACCATCAATCGGGATGACCGTGCTATTCTGCGCAGCCTAGTGGCGGAACGCCCGGATGTGCTGGGCTTCTGCACATACCTCTTCAATATTGAGCAGGTATGTGCACTCGCAGCGGATATCAAAGCGCTGCTTCCGGAGACGGTGATTATCTTTGGTGGCCCGGAGGCAGGGTATGACCCGGCTGTTTTCCGCAACTGCCCTGCTGTGGACTACGTGGTGCGCGGAGAAGGGGAAACGCCGCTGCGTGGTTTACTGGAGGCGCTGCGTGATGGCTTGGAACCGCAAATCCCAGGTGTAGCAACCAGAGAGCGGGATTGCCCACCGGTCGTGGAAAGCAATCCGGATGCCTTGCCTTCTCCCTATACCGATGAGATGCTGGCCGCGTCCGCCGGACGCATCCTGTATTTTGAAGCCTCGCGCGGGTGCCC
Source organism: Ethanoligenens sp. (assembly GCF_047718355.1). Lineage (NCBI taxonomy): Bacteria > Bacillati > Bacillota > Clostridia > Eubacteriales > Oscillospiraceae > Ethanoligenens > Ethanoligenens sp. Next base: position 2,098 of record NZ_JBDNLG010000004.1, on the reverse strand, counting down.
GTTTCGCTGTGCATATTGTTTGTCCTCTCTGGGGGGCGGAGCGCGTTTTTTCGCATCCGACCGTGTGTGTACAGAGCTTGCGCGCGTGCTGCATTCTCCGGCCAAACAGATTAAGTTTGTCGACCGCACATTTAACTGCCGTCTGCCGCGCGCCAAAGAGATCGTGAGTGCGGTGTTGGCGATGGCGGCGGAAGAGCCTGCTATCGCATCTAAACACATTCATTTTGAGGTGGCCGCCGACTTGTTTGATGATGAACTGATTGGGCTGTTCGCGCAGGCGCCTGTCGGGCTGTTCCAACTGGAAATCGGCATTCAGAGTTTTCACGCGCCCACGCTGGAGGCCGTCCACCGGGCAAGCGACCTTATGCGGTGTGCCCGCGCGATCTCCCGTCTGTGCACGCCGTACAATGTGCATATTCATACTGATCTGATTGCCGGGCTGCCGCTTGAGGACTATACGGTTTTTGCACGCTCGTTCGATGCACTGTACGCGCTTGCACCCCATTGTATCCAGCTCGGTTTCCTGAAAATGCTCAAAGGTGCGGAAATGCGTGCGGTCGCCGACCGTACGCCCGGATATTTATATTGTGAGAAACCCCCGTATCAAATTCTGCAAACGCCTTGGATGTCGTTCATGGAGCTGGGCAAGCTGGAAGACATCGCGTTCTGTGTGGAACGGCTGTACAACAGCGGACGGTTTACGCTTTCCCTGCCGTATCTGATTGCCCGCTTCCCTACGCCGTTTGCGTTCTATGAAGCGTTTGCGAAAGCACTGCGGGCGCACGGCTGTTTTGCACGGCCGATCTCTTATCAGGAAGTCTGTGCGGAGCTGGTGGCCTTTGCCCAAACCTGTTTTTCGTCGGAACAGACAGACGCTCTGCGCGTCTTGATGCGTTTTGATTTTTACCGCTGCGACAATTCGGGCAATCCGCCGCACTGCCTGCCGCGCGAAGCGCCGGTATGTGCGCGTGCATTGTATGCGGGGCAAAAGGGAAGGCGCGTGCATTTTGAAGCGTTCCCGTTTGACCCTCCCGCTTTCGCAAGAACCGGGCAAAAGAGCGGGCAGGCAGTCTATTGTTTCAATTATACGCACCGCCATCCGGTCACGGGGCTGTACGCGGTGGAGAAAACAGAGATTCCCCCACGGCTCTGACACGAGGATGCACGTTCTCGCTGCGGCTGCATAGACTGGACTATGCGATGCGATGGCGGCGGGCTCGGCCGCCGTAAATCAGAGGGCAGCCGCCCGGACGCCGCCTGCGCGGCGCCACGACAGCTGCCGCAACAAGGGGGCGCGGCGCATGAACGAGCAACCGGTTACCGTAACAAGACGCCAGATACAAGGCAAGCCGCAATACAGCGGCGTGACGATGGTGGAGATCGATATAGCATATCCGAGGGTGCTGACCAAGGGCAGTCCGGCGGGGCAGGTCATCAGCGTGGCCTACGACCATGTGGCTCGCCGGTTTTACGCATATGCGTCCAAAAAGATGTATGCGGACGCAGTGCTGGCGTGGCGGGATGCCAAGAAAAACGGATTTCCATTCAATACATATCAGGCGGTTATGACCTATGAGGTGCCGTTCAACCACGGCGGCCTGCTTTCCATCTATTACGACCAATATACTTACACCGGTGGTGCGCATGGCAACACAACGCGGCGCGCCGACACATGGCGGGCGTGGGATGCACGCAGGCTGCCGCTGAATGCGTTTTTTTACAACGCGGGCTATCGGAATATAATCTTCCGATCAATATTTGCTCAGATTCAGCAGGACCCTGACAAATATTTTGAAGATTACCAGAAAAACGTGTTTCAATACTTCGATGAACGGAATTTTTATCTCACCCCGCAGGGGTTTGCCCTTTTCTTCCCGCTGTATACCATTGCGCCATATGTGAGCGGCATCCCGGTATTTATCGTGCCATACGAATTGTTTGGCGAATTGCTCAAAATCCGTCCGGTCTGACAAACGGCGCAAGTACGGACAGCTATACGGAGAACGTCCCTTTTGGCGTACAGAAGGGGCGTTTTTTATTATTACATGAAAACCATATTTATAATAATTTTATTTTTAAGCACGGTTGTTTTTAAAAA
>NZ_JBDNLG010000003.1:0-57100 GCF_047718355.1 Ethanoligenens sp. | reverse complement strand
ATTCTTTATATAATGTAAAAACATGGCAGTCAATTCTCTGCCTATAGTGAAATACGGTTTACAGAGCACCATACCTTAAAAATTCTCCGCTTTAAGCAAAAAAAGACTTGAAGAACACACAAAAAAGAGCTATATTAGAAAGGTGAATATATGTTAAGTAGCCGTTTTGCTCCATTTTATTGAGCAAAAAGATATGAAACAGGGAGGTTTCCTCATGAAATCAGAATTGCACATTGAGCATGTCCATGCCCGCCAGATTTTAGATTCCCGCGGCAACCCCACGCTGGAAGCAGAAGTCATCACCGAAGACGGCACGGTTGGCCTGGCCGCTGTCCCGTCGGGTGCTTCCACCGGTCAATTCGAAGCGTTGGAATTGCGCGACGAAGATAAATCCGTCTATTTGGGCAAAGGTGTGCTCAAGGCAGTTGAAAACGTCAATGGTCCGATCGCTGACGCAGTCGTGGGCGTAGATGCGCTTTCGCAGCGGAAAGTCGACGCAACCATGTTGAAACTGGATGGCACCGAAGGCAAGTCCAATCTGGGTGCGAACGCAATCCTGTCCGTTTCCCTCGCCGCAGCAAAAGCAGCCGCGAAAGCATTGGATCTGCCGCTTTATCAATATCTGGGCGGCGTGAATGCGCACACCCTGCCGGTCCCGATGATGAACATCCTCAACGGCGGCGCGCATGCGACCAACACCGTTGACATTCAGGAGTTCATGGTCATGCCGGTCGGCGCTCCGTCATTTGCAGAAGCGCTCCGCTGGTGCGCCGAAGTTTTCCATGCCCTTGCCAAAGTGCTTAAAGGCCGCGGTCTTGCCACTTCCGTGGGCGACGAAGGCGGCTTTGCCCCTGACCTTGCCACTGATGAAGACGCACTGAAGATCATCATGGAAGCCATCGAAAAAGCCGGATACAAACCGGGCGAACAGTTCCGCATTGCCATCGACTCTGCTTCGAGCGAATGGTATCAGGAAGACGGCAGCTACCTGCTCACCAAGAGCCAGAAAAAACTCAGCCGCGGCGAGCTCATCAACTTCTGGAGTGATCTCGTTTCCAAATACCCGATCGTCTCCCTTGAAGACGGTCTTGCTGAAGAAGACTGGGAAGGCTGGACAGACCTTACCAAAGCACTGGGCAAGAAAATCCAGCTGGTCGGTGATGATCTGTTTGTTACCAACCCGGCCCGTTTGGCCAAAGGCATCGAGTTGGGCGCCGCAAACTCCATCTTGATCAAAGTAAACCAGATCGGAACTTTGACCGAGACCCTTGATGCCATCGAACTGGCAAACCGCCACAATTACACCGCCATTGTTTCTCACCGTTCCGGTGAAACTGGCGACACCACAATTGCCGACTTGGCAGTGGCCCTCAACGCCGGCCAGATCAAAACCGGTGCCCCGAGCCGCAGCGAGCGCGTCGAGAAATACAACCAGCTTCTCCGCATTGAGGAACAGCTGGGTGAAGAAGCCTATTTCCCGGGCCTCTCTACTTTCTACAACATCTAATCGCTACGCTTCTTGCGTACCAGTTGTATAGGGTCTTTGTACCACAGAAAAACCCCCAATCATTACGATTGGGGGTTTTTCCTTTGCCTGTTTGCCAGGGCAGCCGACGCGGCAGAAACTTATATCATTCTGCGACTATCACACCTGCTGCGGCAAAGCGGTCTTTTCAAACGTGATGACATCGTCTTTGATAACGGTATTGACGGTATCGCCCGCTTTAATTTTGCCTTCCAACATTTCCTCGGAGAATTTGTCCTCGATCTTAGCCTGAATGGCACGGCGCAACGGACGCGCTCCATAGATCGGGTCAAAACCCTCTTTGGCAATATGGGCAATCACCTCATCGGAAAAAGTGATGTCAACTTCCAATGTTTTGATACGCTTGGTGATGGTACTGAGCATCCGCCCGGCAATCTGCTGGATATCCGCGCTGGTGAGCTGATGGAATACGATGATATCGTCGATCCGGTTGAGGAATTCCGGGCGGAATGTGCGGCGCAGTTCGCCCATCACATCGCTCTTGATCTCCTTATCGGTGGTACCAGCCGGCAAGTCCGCGTTGGCGAAACCCAACTTGCGGTTGTCGGTAATCATGCGTGCACCAACGTTAGAGGTCATAATAATGACCGTATTTTTGAAATCGACCTTGCGGCCCTGCGCGTCTGTTAAGATGCCATCCTCCAGAATCTGGAGCAACATGTTGAACACATCCGGGTGTGCTTTTTCGATCTCATCAAACAGCACCACCGAATAAGGTTTGCGCCGCACTTTCTCAGTGAGCTGACCGCCCTCGTCATATCCCACATAGCCCGGAGGCGACCCGACCATCCGCGACACCGTGTGTTTCTCCATATATTCGGACATATCCACGCGGATCATGGCATTCTCATCCCCGAACAGCGCTTCGGCCAGTGCTTTGGACAATTCGGTCTTGCCGACGCCGGTCGGCCCTAAGAAGATGAACGAACCCACCGGACGTTTGGGGTCTTTGAGGCCCACACGCCCGCGGCGAATGGCCTTGGAAACGGCGGAAACCGCTTCATCCTGACCCACAACCCGCTGGTGCAGCACGTCTTCCATGTGCAGCAGACGCTCGCTTTCCTCTTGAGCCAGTTTTTTCACAGGCACACCGGTCCAGCCCGCGACGATCTCAGCGATATCCTCTTCGCCAACTTCTTTGACAGAACGGGCATTGCTGGTCATCCATTCCTTTTTGGCGTTGTCCATCTGCTCACGCAGCGTTTTTTCTTTATCCCGCAATTTGGCCGCATGTTCAAAGTCCTGCGCCTTGACGGCAGATTCCTTCTCTTCCGCCAGCTTTTTCAGCTTTTCTTCCAAATCGCGCAGATCCGGCGGCGCGGTAAACGCCTTGAGCCGCACACGGCTGGCCGCTTCATCCATCAAATCAATGGCTTTATCCGGCAGGAACCGGTCGGAAATGTACCTGGAGGACAGCGTAACCGCCGCTTCAAGTGCCTCGTCCGTAATGCGCACTTTGTGATGCGCCTCATATTTGTCGCGCAGACCTTTGAGAATCAGGAGCGCCTCCTCCTCAGAGGGTTCCCCCACGGTTACGGGTTGGAACCGACGTTCCAGCGCGGCGTCTTTCTCAATGTGTTTGCGGTATTCGTTCAGTGTGGTCGCGCCAATCACCTGAATCTCCCCGCGTGCCAGCATGGGTTTTAGGATGTTTGCAGCGTCTATTGCGCCTTCCGCTGCACCCGCACCGATAATGGTGTGCAACTCGTCAATAAAGAGGATGACATTACCCGCCTTGCGCACCTCTTCCAACGCTTTCTTGATGCGCTCCTCAAATTCACCGCGGTATTTGGTACCGGCGATCATGCCCGTAAGGTCGAGCGTGACCACCCGTTTGTCTTTTAGTGTTTCCGGCAGGCGGCCTTCCACAATTTTTTCCGCCAGTCCCTCGGCGATGGCGGTCTTTCCGACGCCCGGTTCACCGATCAGGCAAGGATTGTTTTTGGTGCGGCGTGAAAGAATCTGGATGACCCGTTCAATTTCTTTCGAGCGGCCGATAACCGGATCAAGACGCGAAACTTTTGCCAATTCGGTAAGATCGCGCCCAAACTGGTCGAGCGTCGGGGTGTTGGTATTGGCACGGCGTGCAGGCTGCGGATTGACAGGTGCCGCGCCCGCACCCTCGCCCTTGGCCTGCGGCTGCTGGGTGCTGCCGCCGATGGCGTGCACGATTTCCGTATACAGTTCTTTGGGGTCGCATCCCAGCCGCACCATGACGGCTACCGCCACACTATCAAATTCGCGAAGCAGCGCCATAAGCAGGTGTTCGGTTCCTACATAACCGTGACCCAGGTTCTGTGCTTCCATATAGGCCAGCTCAATGATATGCTTGCCGCGTGGGGTAAGGCTCTGTGCCGTCACGTGAGATGGCTGTGCGCCTTTGCCCACGGATTCGGCCACCAGCGTTTCCACTGTATCCGCTTGAATGCCGTGCTGTTCAAGGACCTTAGCGGCTACGCCGCTGCCCTCGCGCAGCAGGCCGATCAGGATATGCTCAGTTCCCACATAGGTGTGCCCAAGATCCCGGGCGCTTTCCAACGCAAGGTTCAGAGCGGCTGCGGCTTTTTCCGTAAATTTATCAAACATGTGCGTATCCTCCTTCAGGTGGTCCCATTTTCATTGGAGTGCAGGTGTGTAAGGGTCTCGCGCACAAGCTGCGCGCGCAGAATGTCGCGTTCGCGTTCATCCATCTGGTGATCCGACTTGGTTTGCAGCGTGGCGGGCTGTACCTCCCCCAGCAAAGCATTGACAGCTTCAAGCGGCACTTCCGTTATGATTCCCATTGTAATCCCAAAACGCACATCCGAGATGAGTTTCATAAATTCCTCGGATGTGAGCATCCGCGCGTTGGTCAAGATACCGTAGCTGCGGAAGATACGATCCTCAAACACCGGGCCGAGTTTCTTAAATTCCTCCCGAATACTACGCTCCTGTGCAATGATCTGCCCCACAATTCCAGTGAGGGAACGCAGCACCTCGTTTTCTGAAATACCCAGTGTCACTTGATTGGAAATCTGGTAAAACGCGCCTGTGCCTTTGGAACCCTCCCCATACAATCCACGGATGGTGAACCCCAGCTTGGTAATGGCTTGGGCGAGACTGGGCAGCGACCGGGAACGGGTCAGCCCCGGCAGATGAACCATCATACTGGCCCGCATTCCGGTGCCAAGGTTGGTAGGACACTCCGTCAGATAGCCAAAATCCTCATCAAATGCATAGTGCAAATGCTCGTCCAACAGGTCGTCGATCTGATTGGCTGTCTCCATCGCTTCTTCCAGCCGGAACCCTGCATAAAGCGCCTGAATGCGAATATGGTCTTCTTCATTGATCATAATGCTGACGGATTCGTCCTTTTTAAGCAAAAGTGCGCGGCCCGCCTGCTCTTTGGCAAATTCGGGGCTGATGAGATGTTTCTCGGCATAGGAAACTGCGCGCGACGGCGTCAGCTTCTCCATATCAATATAATCAAACTCCTGCGCAACCGCCTGATCAGCCATCAATGCATTTCTGGTCAGTTCTTCCACCTTGCGTGCCTGTTCCAGATTCATCTTGCAGGGAAACGGCATATCGCTGATATTCCGTGCCAAACGTACCCGTGTGCTGATAACGGCATCCCCTTCGGGACCGGTTTCCAAATACCACTTCATTGCTCCTCACCCCCCTGCTCAATGGCCTTGATCTGGTCGCGCAGCTTAGCTGCTTGTTCATATTCCTGTTTAGATACCGCGTCGTCCAGCTGGTGCTTGAGGGTACCGACCTGTTGCAGCCGGACGGCCTCTTCTCTTCTGGCGACGATATCACGCGAAGCACTGCGGGGAATCTTACCCACATGATGGGTTTTCCCGTGGATGCGTTCGATGGACGGCAGCAATTCCTGATAAAATGTTCGATAACAGTGCGGGCAGCCCGCCATGGCGTTTTTGGCAAACTCTTCAAAGGTGGTATCGCAAAAGCTGCATGATTTCCCTGCGGGTCCGTGGCTGGGCATCGCCTGTGAAAAGAGGCTGCCCAGAAAATCCTGCCAGTCCGGCGTCATCCCGGTGAACGGGGCGTGGCTGGCAAGCAGCTTGTCATACCCCATCTTGGCCGCACACTCGCTGCACAAATGTACTTCGTGGGTCTGCCCGTGGACAGCCTCATGAAAATGGACGGTGGCTTCGTTTTTTCCGCAGTGGTCACACAGCATAATTGTTGCCTCCTTTATTTGAGCAAGACGGCCAGCATTTGCTTGAAGATGGTCGCCCTAAGCGCATCCCTCATCTCCTGCGGCGCGGCCCGCAGCGCTGGGTCCGAAAGAGCGGCGCCGATAAGCCCCGCGGATGCCGCACTCAGGATACCGCCCTCGCGCAAGTTGGATAAAAAGATGCGGGCTGTTTCCCGATCCAGCTTCTCACCGACCGCATTGATCACATGCATGATCGTCTGCCCTCTCTCCAGCCGCACGCGGGAGATACGGATGTATCCGCCGCCGCCGCGTCTGGATTCGACAATATAGCCCTGTTCGGGCGTAAAGCGTGAAGTGATAACGTAATTGATCTGGCTTGGCACACAGCCGACACGACTTGCCAGCTCATTGCGCTGGATCTCCGCGATGCCGTTGTCTGCTTCGCGCAGCATCTGTCGGATGATATCGGAAATCATGTCGCTGAGTTTCATACAAGCACCCCCTATCATCATTTGACTTTCCTTGACCTTTTGACTTTATTATATCTCATTTTTCCATCAAGTCAATAGGGCTCAGAGAGATTTAGCTTAATTTATATACCATTTTGGTACATTTTTCGGCACCAAGCACGTTTTTTTACCCCGGCAAGATGTTTTTACTTAAAAAGCGGTTCAGCACCCTCTCATAAAATAGCACACTTCAGCGCAAATGCATATGCTGATAGTATCCGGCGCAGACCGGATGCGGAAAGCCCGCTCACATATAGGCGAAGGCGACGCAGGAACCCCAGACAGGCGTTCGCCATAATATGTTGATGAAAGCATTGAAAGGAGGTCTTTTGCATGTCTTGTGGCAATGGTTTCTTTGGAGGAAGCAACAACTCCTGCCTTTGGATCATACTTATCCTCGTCGTTCTGTTCTGCTGCTGCGGCAACGGGAACAGCGGCTTCGGCGGCTGTGACGACTGAGCCCCTCTACCCCCTTCTCTTATGAAAAAGCGCCGGAAACAAGAGTTTCCGGCGCTTTTTCCGTGCGTTGTTTTTACCATACATTTTTGGTACAATAAAAGGAACCGCTTTCTTTGCAATAAAAAGGATAGGACTATGAATAAAGATAAACTGACCCGGTATCTGCTGGCCGTCGCAATCCTGCTGTTCTGGCAATGCATCGGGTATTTTATACCTCTGCCGTTTTCTCCTATTTTCACCTATACGAACACATCGTCCCACATGAGCATCGTCGGCACGCTGATCGCCTTTTTCTCGGCGTTTATCGCGGACATTTTTCTGCGGCGCTATCAAAAAGCACATCCGCGCTCTTCAAAACCTGCCCGGAACACAAAAAGAAAACAGAAATAACTTTGTTTCAGGCACCTCTACCGATCAAACAGCAAGGTCTTGGGCAGAGCGAAAATCTCCCGCAGATAGAGATACCCTTGCAGCCGCCAATCGGTATCGGCCGGGACACCATAGGGCGTCAGCCCTTTCCGCCGAGCGATGATGCCGGCACGATAAAGATGGAAACCATCCGACACCAGCGCCACATGGGTAGAAAGACCCTTTTTGCGGATAATGGTCCGCGCGTTGTGCAGGTTCTGCATGGTGTTGGTAGACGTGTCATCCATCGCGATACGGGATGGGTCAATGCCGTGCCGCCACATGAGTGTATCCCGGATGCTTTCCGCCTCAGTAATCGCTTCCTCCGGGCCTTTGCCTCCCGTGGCGATACAGAACGCCCGGGGATGCGCGCGCAGATATGTACCCGCAGCATCTATCCGACCCATCAGGTCGATGGTGGGCACCTTGCCTTGCACCTTTGCACCCAGCACCACCACGGTGGCATCCTGTGGAGGCACTTCTCCAAAGCTGTGGGCAAAAATCACGCCGAACGACACAAGCAGCCAACCCAAAACCATAATGCAAACAGCTGCAAGCAGGCGCAACACCGGCCGTGCATACCTGCCGCAAAGCCTACGGATGAGCCACAACAGGGCAGGCAGGAAAATGACGGCCACACCGAGAAAAACCGGCATCAGGACAAAGCTGTTCATCACTTTCAGCTGCATGGGCGGCAATGCGGTAGCCATCAGCAACAGGCCGACCGCAACACGGGCAATATGTCCAACAAGTGTTCGTCGCTGCATAAAAGTCCTCCACTCAAAAAACCATACGGAACGGCGTCATCTATCGGTCGAACAGCAAGCTTTTGGGCAAAGCGAACAACGCGCGCAGATAGTCTCTCCACTGCCACTGCAGATGCGTAGCGGCTGGTATACCATAGGGGTGCACCCCCTGACGGTCAGCCAGTATCTTGGCGCGCAGCATGTGATAATTGGGCGTTATGAGTGCAATATTCTTGGAAAGCCCTTTCTGTTGAATAATGGCCGCCGAGTATTTCATATTTTCAAAGGTGGTCTGGGAGCGATCCTCAAGAATAATGCGGGAGGAACGAATGCCGTAGTTTGATACCAGCACCTCGCGCATTGCTCTTGCCTCCGTGGTGGTTGTCCCACGCATGCCGCCACTGGCGACACAGACCGCGTGTGGATGCGCTTGCAGATAATCCCCAGCTTTCTCGATAGACAGCATTAAATTAGTAGAGGGTTGATCACCCATCATTCCCTCTCCCAAAACCACCACCGTGGCATCTTCGGGCGGCTGTTGGCCAAGGCCTCCGAAAATAATCGCACAGCTTTCAATTATCAAACCGCCAAAAATCACCAAACAAGCGCTTGAAACACCCCAGAACACCCTGCGGCTCAGCTTTTGAAATCGCTGGCCAGGCAACTTAAGCAATATTGGCAAGGCAATCATGATGATGCCCGTCACAACAAACAGGGGCACAAACCGGGTTAATGCTTTGAGGCCCAAATTGGGGATGGCGGTAGCTATCAGCAGCAGTCCAACCACATTACGGGCGATTGATGAGACGGCGGTTCTTGCTTCCATTAGTCACTCCAAAACCAAGAAATTCCCTACACTAGGTTCCTTTTTCGCAGGAATCCGGATGAATCAGATGCAACCACATTCTATTCACAGCCACAAATGTTATGCGTCCTCCTGCACGGTATGTTTAGCAGTGTCATTTTAAAAAAAGCCGCCGGTTTTATCCGACGGCTTTCATAAGAGCCAAGCGCTTATTTTTCGGGTTCGTCGTCTTGATTGGCAGATTCTTCGTACCCAACATCGTCGTCATCGGTGCCAAAATCAAATTCCAACTTTTCCCCGCATTTGGGGCAAGTCATCTCTCCGTCAGAAAGCAAGTCGTCATCGAGGTAGACTTTTTCGCCGCACTTGGGGCAGGTAAGCTCATAATAATCGGAATCGTCGTCCTCATCATCATCGTCATCATCTTCGTCACCGTAAAAATCCTTTTCAAGATCTTCCAGATCCTCATCGATGGCGTCTACCTGCTCGGCCACTTCCGACACGCTGTCTTCCACTTCGGAGACCGTCAGCGCCACATCATCGAGCACTTCGACAATGGCCTTAATGATCCGGCCTTCTTTGGACGTTTCGTCCACGCCAAGACCTTCAACCAGTCCCTTGAGATACGCTACCTTTTCTGTTACTGTCATTTCAAGCGCCCCCTTGCGCCGCGCTATGCGCAGCATGTATGGACAGCGCGCGAATACGCGCCTCCGTTTGTTGCCGGCCGTGCCGTATACACATCATTGATTTATGAAACAGGAACCCGCAAATAGTATAGCCTTATGCGCGTTCCATATACTCGCCCGTGCGCGTGTCCACGCGGATCATGTCGCCCTCATTGATAAACAGCGGCACACGAATCTCCGTACCAGTTTCCAATTTGGCGGGTTTGGTCACATTGGTGGCCGTGTCGCCTTTTATGCCCGGCTCGGTTTCGGTAATCTGCAATTCCACAAAAGTAGGTGGTTCAATACCAAACACCTTTCCCTTATAGGAAAGCACTTTGATATCCATATTTTCTTTTACAAATCTAAAATTGTTACCGATATCAGCCGCGCTGACGGGCAGTTGGTCAAAGCTTTCCTTGTCCATCAAGTAGTAGATATCGCCGTCATTGTAGAGGTATTGCATATCTTGGCGCTCAATATAAGCCACGGGGAATTTGTCAGTGGGATTGAATGTTTTTTCCACTACGGCCCCGGTGATCACATTTTTCAATTTGGTGCGCACAAACGCCGCACCTTTGCCCGGCTTGACGTGCTGGAACTCTACAATGGAGAACACATTGCCGTCCATGTCAAATGTCAGACCGTTCCGAAAATCGCCTGCTGAAAGCATTCGTTAACCCTCCAAAAACAAAGAGCAAACCTGTGCCGCCGACACCAACCGGGCCGGGGCAAAACAAATCCGCATCATTTCACAATTACTCTGATAAGTGTATCCTATAAAACAGATTTTTGCAAGTGTTTACCCGGCAAAAGCGGACAATCCTTCCAAAATCCAGCCGCACACAGGTACTGCCACGCAGACGCGCTCACAGCACCAGCAATTCTTTGGGGCTTTGCGTAAGGATCTCGCAGCCATTGTCGGTAAGCACCGCCAAATCCTCGATGCGCACGCCGAAGCGCCCCTCCAAGTAAATCCCCGGTTCAATGGTCATCATCATCCCGCTTTGCAGCGTTTCATGGCAGGCGGGGGAGAGCCGCGGTTCCTCGTGAATCTGTAGGCCGACCGAATGCCCCAGCCCATGCCCGAAGCAACCCTCGTAGCCCGCACCGTAAATGATGTCACGGGCAATTTTATCCACCTCGCTGCCCGTTTTGCCGGGTGCCAGCGCCTGCTCGGCAGCCAACTGGGCTGCCAGCACTGTGTCGTAAACCTTACGCATCTCGTCGGTCACAAATCCCAGCGCAACCGTACGCGTCATGTCCGAGCAGTAGCCATCCACAATAGCGCCGGTGTCCATGGTGATGAAATCCCCCGCCTGTAGCTTGCGCGCGCCCGGCACACCGTGCGGACGGGAGGAATTTTCACCGGAAACCACAATCAAATCGAAAGATGGACCGGATGCTCCGTTTTGCCGCATAAAATATTCGATCTCCAGCGCGAGATCGCGTTCCGCCGCGCCCGGTTTCAAAAACGGCAGGATGTGTTTGTACGCATCATCTGTAATGACCTGCGCCCGCCGGATGGCGTCCAATTCCTCCGTGCCTTTGACCATGCGCAGACGCAGAATGGTATCATTCAGCGCATTGCCGTCGTCGAATGTTATATCCGGAAACAGCGGGCGGAACCGGTTGAGTTCCGCTACAGGCAGCTCGCGCGATTCAACACCCAACGTGCGCACACCCTCAGCCTTGAAAAACGCTTCCATTTGCTTCACGCCGTTCTGCAACAGTTCCACCTCGCAGCCACGGACTTCCTCACGGGCGGCCTCGATATAGCGGGAATCCATTAGCAGCATGGCGCGCGTCCGCGTCACCAGCAGGATGCCGTCTGTAGCGGCAAAGCCGGTGAGATACCGGCGGTTGTGCTCTGAAAGAATCAGCCCGGCATCCATCCCGTCCGGCAGCGCGTGCATAAGTGCGGTACAATGTTCCATTGGAAAAACCTCCTGTCAAAACAATCTGAACGGTGGGGCAGCGCAGCTTGAAATAATCTATATGGTCCCACCTGAACATAGCTGCGGACTGTACCCGCTAAAAAAGATCTTTTAAGCCCTGCAGGGCGAGAATATAACTATATTTTCCAAACCCCACGATAGCCCCCGCACAAACAGGCGCAATCACCGATTTGTGGCGGAATTCTTCCCGCGCCTGCACATTCGACATGTGCACCTCCACCGTGGGGATACGGATGGCGGCAATGGCATCGCGCAGGGCGATACTGTAGTGCGTAAGCGCCCCTGCATTGATGACAACGCCGTCAAATTCTCCGCGTGCACCGTGCAGCAGATCGATTAACGTCCCCTCGTGGTTAGACTGCCGAATCTCACAATCAATACCCATTGCCTGTGCGGCAGCTTGAATCTCCGCGTTGATATGTTCTATGGTATCTTTCCCGTAAATTCCTGTTTCACGCTCGCCCAGCAAGTTGAGGTTCGGTCCATGCAACAGCAACACCTTATGCCTTGGCATAACAAACATCCCTTTCTGTCTTCTTAAAAATACTTTTTCTTTATCAGAATCACATCAACCGTCATATTCCACGCGCCGCACGTTCCTACGGCGATATACATGCCAGATACCGGTCTTTCATACAGCGCGCATCTGCCGCCTGTGTCCCCGCGGACTCACAAATAACGGTGGGGCACAGCCCCCTCGCGGCTAATTCCTCCGCCAGCGGCGCAAATGGAGGGCCATATACCGTGTCGGCAAATGTGAGATGTCGTTTTTCGCCGCCTGCCGTATATTCAATCTTAGAAAAATGTGCATGGAACACGCGTAGCCTGCCCGTACCCAGCGCTTGCCCGATTGCATCCAGCACCGCAGCGTAATCGGCACGCGTGGCAAGCCCGCCGCCGGTACGGGCGTTCAGGTGCCCAAAATCAATGCACGGCAACAAGCGCGCATCCAGTTTGCAGATAGTCAGCACCTCTTCCAACGTGCCGAGCTGCCCGATTTTGCCCATCGTTTCCGGGCAGATGTAAACGTGCCCCAGACCTGCCGCGTCCAATGCATCTAATGCCCGACTGAACGTCTCACACGCCAGTGCCAGCACATCCGCGCGTGGGCGCTTTCCGCACGCACCGGGATGCACCACCACCCGTTCCGCGCCCATCCAGTCCGCGGCACGGGCGGACTGGAGAATATACGCTACGCTGCGGGTACGGATAGCCGCGTCTTCACTTGCCATGGAGATATAATATGGGGCGTGCAGTGAAAGTGCAATACCGGCTTCTTTGGCCGCCTGACCCACCGCCTCCCCGCCACTCTGTGAAACCCGTACGCCATGCCCGCACTGGTACTCATACGCATCCAGTCCCAAAGAGGCGACATAGGCGGGCGCCTGGACCGTATGCCGAAAACCCGCCGCAAAAAACGCATCTTCGTTCCCGGCCACGCCAAACCGCGGTTTCATCGATGTGCCTGTCCATCTTCGGGCGCACGGGCATGGATAAACGGTTTTTCCAACATACGCCGCAGATGATAAAACGGGGAATGCCCGCCGCCGCCATAGGGCGACACCATCCAAACCCGCAGACCCGCCAGATGCCCGCCGAGGACATCTGTATAGATCTGATCGCCTACCGCCACCACCTCTTCTTTTCGCAGATTCATGGCCTTCACAGCCAATGAAAACGCCAGCGGAAATGGCTTGAGCCCATTGGCACGATAAGGCAGCTGCAGTGCGCGGGCAAACCGCGAGACTCGGTTATGGTGGTTGTTGGAAAGGACATACAAACGGATGTCCGCCTGTTTGAGGGCGGTGATAAATGTCTGAATCTCGCTGTCCGGCAGCGGCGTGGATCTGTCAGCCAGCGTGTAGTCGATATCAAGCACCAGGCCCTTCACGTGCTCACGCGCGAGAAACCCGGCATTGATCGACGCAATATGCAGGAAACGTTTGTCCGGTACCAGAAGCACAGCGCCACCCGCCTTATCTGTTAGAATGATGTGTGAAAAAGGGCATACATGCGAAAAAGCGGGCACAAAGCCCGCTTTTAACGTTTCATCAATCTGCAATCAACGATGCTTGCGTTTACGCGCCGCCTCGGATTTCTTCTTGCGTTTGACAGAGG
The DNA here is from genome assembly GCF_047718355.1 of Ethanoligenens sp. NCBI lineage: Bacteria > Bacillati > Bacillota > Clostridia > Eubacteriales > Oscillospiraceae > Ethanoligenens > Ethanoligenens sp. The sequence goes on along the minus strand of NZ_JBDNLG010000003.1, from coordinate 43,718 downwards.
GTTTTTCGTAGTGTTCCCGTTTGCGCACTTCCGCAAGAACGCCAGAACGTGCACATTGCTTTTTAAAGCGGCGCAGCGCGCTGTCGAGCGATTCGTTGTCTTTGATTCGGATTTCAGCCATTTTTATTCCCTCCCTCCGTCTAACGAACGGATTTTCACCAAAAAATCGGCGCAAGCTCTAAATAGCCCATACCCCGTCGCTCAAAACGATGGTATGCGTGCGGCCTTTCAAACAAAAGACCCACAGATGGTATTTTCTATTATACAGCGCCAGTACATTGTTGTCAAGAGCAGTGTGCGCAAACACACCCGCCTTAACGGCATTTTCTTTTTGACGTGGAGGGCATGCCTGCGCCTTGCTGATTTTTTGTGGAAATCCTTACGTCCCCTATGCGCCGCCCAGAAAAAGGGGCGCAATACCCATCTTGTCCAGTTATATGGCGTTATACTCCAAGTCTTTATCCGGCTGCCTTTGAAAACACGCCTATTTTTTATCAAATATATGTACAGCGGTACTTTTTCAGATGTTTCCATTAAAACCGTTTCGGCGTGCATTGATTTTTGGAAAATAAAGGCGTACAATAAAGTAGGTTTATTGGCAGGCATAGCGGTGCGAAAAACGGATGCATGCCCTTTTTTTATCGATTCAATCAGCGGACAAGGAGAACATTGCGTGGATACACAAGTGCTGCAAGAGCAGGCCGAGCGGGTTAACCGCGCACTCGACCGCTACGGCGTCAAATTTGGCGTCTACAAAAACGGAGAATTTCACGAGCAGCTCTTTCCATTTGACGCTCTTCCCCGGGTTATCCGCGCCGACCAGTTTGACAAACTTGAAAAAGGTCTCATTCAGCGGGTCTGTGCGCTCAACCTTTTTTTGTGTGACATTTATTCTAAACGCTGCATCCTGCGAGATGGCATCATCCCGCAGGAATTTATCTATTCTGCCAAGGGCTTCCTGCTTCCCTGTCAAGGCATCCGCCCCCCGCAGGATGTTTACAGCCACATTTCCGGCATTGATCTCGTGGAGGCACCCGACGGGTGGTATGTGTTAGAAGATAATCTGCGTGTGCCGTCCGGCGCTTCTTATCCCATGATTGCGCGGGAAATTGTGCGGCGTACCAATCCAGCTGTGTTCGAGGAACACAGCATCTACGAAAACCGCAACTATGCCAAACTGCTGGCAAACATGTTCAGCGAAGTGCAATGTCCCGGCATCGTGGTGGTGCTCACACCCGGACGATACAACTCCGCATTTTTTGAACACGCATATCTTGCGGAAAAAACCGGCGCGACCCTTGCCTTCCCGGAAGATCTGGAGGTCACGGGGGACGTGGTCTATTATAAAAGCTTTAACGGGGGAAAACAGCGCGTAGGCGCTATCTACCGCCGGGTATCAGACGAATTCCTTGACCCGCTCCTTTTTGACGAGCATTCGGTCATCGGCGTGCCGCATCTGATGGAAGTATACCGTAAGGGTAACGTATCGCTCATCAATGCACCCGGCAACGGTGTCGCCGATGACAAAGGTACATACTATTTCGTCCCTCAGATGATTCGCTATTATTTGGGGGAAGAGCCGATTCTGCAAAACGCGCCCACTTACGTGCCCTATTACAAGCATGACTTGCAGTATGTGCTTGCACATCTGAAAACACTGGTTGTTAAGGACGTTAGCGAAGCGGGCGGTTACGGCGTCGTGTTCGGGCGAGACCTCTCTGCCGCGCAACTTGAGGATCTTCGTCAGGCCATTCTTTCCAAACCGCGCCGGTTCATCGCACAGGAAATTATCAATTTCAACGACCTTGGCGTGTTTCTGAATGGCAAGGAAGTGCCGCGCAAAGCGGACTTCCGCGCGTTCGTCGTGCAGGGAAAAGATATCCGGGTCTGGCACAGCGGCCTCACCCGTTATGCGTTACAAGCCGGTTCGTTCGTTGTCAACTCGTCACAAGGTGGAGGATTCAAAGACACATGGGTACTATCTCGATAACACAGGCTGAAAAGCTTTACTGGCTTGGTCGCTACGCGGAACGCGCCTATACACTGATTGGTCTGCTCGTGCGGTATTACGACCGTATGCTTGACGCGGACGCGGGCGCCTATCGGGACTACTGCTCCAAGTTGAGCATTCCGGATATCTACCGCGACAAATCGGATTTTCTGCACCGGATGCTGAGTGAAACAAGCAACGAGGCAAGCATTGCCTTTGCCCTGGGGCAGGCCAACTCCAACGCCATGCTTTTGCGCGACCGGCTGGCAACCGAAACGGTGTCTTACATCCAGTCATCCTACAATGCCGTGCAACGCAAATTCCAGTCAACGATCACCGTGGCCGCAATACGGGATGTGCAAAGTCTCCTGCTGGCGTTTTGGGGCGCGGTGGACGACCTGATCCTTGCGGACGATGTGCGTGATTTTATCAAAGCAGGCAAGTATACGGAGCGCGTAGATATCTACACACGCTTCGCATCGGATTCGGAAACCTTGGATGCGGCAAAACGCCGTCTCGCCCGTTCGCTTGCCCATCTCGACAGCGCCGGTGTTTGCAAGGACCTTGCCGACATGCTGGCCAACGGCCGCAGCGTGACCGCCCGGCAGATTGACAGTGGCATCCTTGATATGCTCCAATAACAGAAACAATCCGCATTTATGTTTTATTATAGATTGCGTTGAATGAAACAAACCGGGTCATCGGGTTGAAAGCATTTTCGTCAAAAACAATGCACGTCTATCCTGATACGCAAACGCCTTTATCCACAGGAGGAATGACCTATGAAACGGTTTTCTTTTTTATACCAGTCGGCCATCCGGTTCAGTCATCCGGTCAAGGCACATCATTTTCGACTGAAATGTCTGCCCGGGCAATTCCCGTTCCAGCACATCTATCAAGAGCACTGTGCCTTGGCCGGCGAAGTCGCGCCGGTGGAGGGAATCGACGCATTAGGCAACCGCACCCTTGCGGGAACTATTCCGGAACCGCACGACCGGTTTGCTTTCACGATCACGGGCAAGGCGCTGCAAAGTTATTACCTTTCACGCGAGCCTCTTGACGATTTGTTTCTCTATGAGACCCCTTTGACGCGGATGAGCGATGCAATGTCAGCATTTGGGGAAAGCGTCCCCAGCGGAACGGCAGGCGAACAGGCACAGGCCGTCTGTAAGGCCGTCCACGCGCAGCTGACCTATCTGCCGGCTTCTACGGATGTGGACATGCCGGCAGCCGACGCGTTTGCGCAAGGCAAAGGCGTCTGTCAGGATTATGTACAGATCGTGCTGGCACTGCTGCGGAGCCGGAACATCCCCGCGCGCTACTGCGCGGGCCTGATGCCCGGCGAAGGGGAAACACACGCGTGGGTAGAATATTATGAAGACGGTGCATGGCGCGGAATCGACCCCACCAATGACCAGATCATTGATTACGGATATATCAAGCTGTCCCACGGGCGGGACAGCGCAGACTGCAGTGTGGACCGTGGCTGCTTTGTAGGCCCGGCCGAACAAGTCAAGCAGGAAATGGAAATCCATGTTAAAGTAGGCGAAATAGTTGATGAAGAAAGTGAAGACAGTCAGTCGAACATGTCTGCCTGTCGATGAGACCCTGTGTATCAAGCGGTGCCGCTATCAGCCGGATGGACTGACCGAGGCGGAGATTGCCGCACTGCCGCGCATCTCCCTCGTCACCGGCGTGCACGGCGACGAACTGGAAGGGCAGTTTACCTGCTACGAATTGGGCCGTCTGCTGTCGCTCCAGCCGGAGGGCCTGACAGGCATTGTGGATATCTACCCGGCAATCAATCCGTTGGGCATCGAATCCATTTGCCGCGGCTTTCCCGGTTTCAACCTGGAGATGAACCGCCTGTTTCCCGGAAACCCGAACGGTTCTCTTGTGGAAAAAGTGGCAGCGGAAGTATTGGATAGCCTCCTCGGCTCCAATCTGGTTGTGGATATTCACGCCAGCAACATTTTTTTGCGGGAACTGCCGCAGGCACGCATCAATGAGAACAATGCGGAAAAGCTGACGCCGCTCGCGTCTCAGCTTAACCTTGATTTTTTATGGATACACCCGTCGGCCACCGTGCTGGAATCCACGTTGGCGCATTCGCTCAACACGCGCGGCACCCCTTGCATCGTGGTGGAAATGGGCGTGGGGATGCGCATCACACGCGACTACGGCCTCCAGCTCGTGCACGGCATTTTTAACGTTATGCGCACATTGGGCATCTGGAACATTCCGGGTGCGGACACGCCGCACGAAACGCTCAACTCTTTGGAGCGGCAGGTCTATTTCCTCAACTCAAAAGCGTCCGGCATCTTCGTGCCGCACGTGCAGCATTGCGCCATTATGGCAAAAGGGGAGGAGATCGGCCAGATTCTCGATCCGCTGGAAGGTGTTGTCAAAGACCGCATCACCGCGCCATGCAACGGACTCGTGTTCACACTCCGGGCATACCCGGTGGTCTACACCGGTTCACTGATCGCGCGGATGATCGAGGGCGTGGAGGATTACAAGCTAAGGACATGAAAAAAACGTGTATTTTTGAACTGGACGCGCCTTATCGGGAACCGATGCGTATTCAGTCGTTCCTGTTCGGTGAGCAAACGGATTCCGCACGTCAAGCGGGCTGTGCCATCATGGGGGCTACCCGCGGCAACGAAGCACAGCAGATTTTCACGTGTGCGCACATTGTTGAAAAATTGCGTGAGCTGGAACAGCAGGGCTGTATCGCCCCCGGCAGACAGATTTCCGTCATCCCAACGGCAAACCCCTACTCCGTTAACACCGCCCGTCGGTTTTGGCCGATGGACGATACCGATATCAATCGGATGTTCCCCGGTTACAGCCTCGGAGAAACTACCCAGCGCATCGCCCATCAGGTATTTGAAGCTGTCAGGCCCTACCAATATGGGATACAATTTGCCAGCTATTACATGCCGGGCGAATTCATGCCGCACATCCGCATGATGCGCACCGGCTATGAGGACACCGCCGCCGCCGCGCTCTTTGGTCTGCCATATCTGTATGTACGGGAGACGCGTCCATTTGATACCACCACGCTCAATTACAACTGGCAGATCTTTGAAACCAGTGCATTTTCAATCTTTGCAGGCAAGACCGATGAATTAGATGAGGCCGCTACCGCGCTTTCGGTACGCGCCACTCTGCACTTTTTAAAAGGCGTAGGCATTCTCACGGCACAAACACAAATCCCGAGCGTGCCGGAGCGTCCACCCATCCGCATCATCACCAATCGAGATCTCACCTTCGTGCAGGCAAAGACCGGCGGACTCATGCGTCGCATCCGGCACGCAGGCGACATGGTGAAATGCGGCGACGAACTGGGATTTATCCACGACCCATACGACAACAGCATCCGCCAGACGCTGCTTTCCCCACGCGATGGGCGGGTGTTTTTTGTACACCGCAATCCGTTCGTTTATGAAAATACCATTGCTTACCGCATCCTGCATGTCTGAGGACGCGCGGCGCCCATCCGGTTCCCATTTTTGCAAACACCAAGCCTGTTGTTATGTCTTTTTTCCTCCGGCGGCACATACCGTTTAAAGAAGCGCCGCGCCAAAGGAGGGTTTTCCATGACTTGGCTCACTGTCCTGCCTTCTCTCACACCGTTTTTAACGGCGGCAATTTTTGTCACCCTCAATGAACTGGGGGACAAAAGCCAGCTGCTCACCATTGGGTTTTCCAGCCGCATGAACTGGATGAAAGTGCTTTTGGGCGTCTTAATTGCCACAATAGCCAACCATGGGCTTGCCGTAGCGGTGGGTACATTGCTGGCACGCGTGCCTGGCTGGGACGGCTGGGTACGGTTTCTGGCCGCCATCCTGTTTCTTTTTTTCGGTCTGTGGGCGTTGAAACCGGAAAACGAGAAGGACGAAAAGCCACCGGAAACAGGCCGATTCGGCGATGTGGCGACTGTCGCATTTGCATTTTTCTTTGCGGAGATGGGTGACAAGACGCAATTGGCAACCATCGCGTTGGCGGCGCAGTTCCCCGCAACCCCGCTGCTGGTACTGGCAGGAGCGGCAGTGGGCATGCTGCTCGCGGACAGTATCGGCATGATCGTGGGCATTTTGCTTCATCGCAGACTGACGGCTGGTACTTGCCGCTTGGTCGCTTCGGTCACATTTGTATTGTTCGGGCTGTTTGGCGTCTATGAAGGGCTTATTCGGCTGCTCCGCTTTTCAGGTGCGGGCGCCGCCGTCATCGTCACATTGGCCGCAGCCTGTATTATTGTCATCGGCGCGGGGTTGCGGAAAGAGGAAAAACGGCGGAAGGATGCATAAATCCGTTACCACAGACAAAATTTTCATCACCTTGCCGGTTGACAGTTTGTCTAAATATTGATATGCTTAATAAGCGGATATACCATATGTTGTGTATATCCGCCATATTCACCTATAAATGCAATTTCAAGTCCGGTTTCCCTCTATAGAGGCCGGGCGTGACCATACAGGAATGGATACTCGCCCACATGCGCAAATTGCGGGGCGCGCGTCTCAAAACAGGAGGAACCATCCATGGGTATCACACAGAATGCACGCACCGTGCTGGAAAAACGGTATCTGATTCGCGACGCAAATGGCAAGGCAAGCGAAACCGTTGAGGAACTGTTCCATCGCGTTGCCGCCGCCATTGCTGCGCCGGACAAGTCCTATGACGAACATGCCGACATTAAAGCCGTTGCCGACCGATTTTATACACGGATGACCAATCTGGAGTTTCTGCCCAACTCGCCCACCCTCATGAATGCGGGACGGCCACTCGGACAACTTGCCGCTTGCTTTGTACTGCCGGTGGACGATAGCATGGAAGACATCTTCGAAGCCATCAAGCAGGCCGCGCTCATTCATAAATCGGGCGGCGGCACGGGTTTTTCATTTTCCCGCCTCCGGCCGAAGGGCAGCGCGGTCAACTCCACAGGCGGTGTAGCATCCGGTCCCATCAGCTTTATGCGGGTGTTCAACACGGCCACCGAAGCAGTCAAACAAGGCGGCACCCGCCGCGGCGCCAACATGGGCATCCTGCGGGTGGATCACCCGGATATTCTTGAATTTATCGATTGCAAGAAAAACAACGCGGACATCACCAATTTCAACATCTCGGTAGGCATCACCGAAGATTTTATGCGCGCGGTACAATCCGACTCGGAATACGATCTTATTGATCCAAACACCAAAGACAGCGTCGGACGTCTTTCGGCTCGGGAAGTATTTGAAAAGATTGTGGACGCGGCGTGGCGCAACGGTGAACCGGGCATCATCTTCCTTGACCGCCTCAACCGTGACAATGTGGTGCCCTCGGTCGGCCCCATCGAATCCACCAACCCTTGCGGCGAGCAGCCCCTTCTGCCCTACGAAGCGTGCAACCTTGGTTCCATCAACCTGCACCAGATGTTGACACGGCAAGATGGCGATGCAGCGCACATTGACTGGGACAAGCTGGCAGGCGTGGTGCGGGACGCCGTACATTTCTTGGACAATGTCATCGACGCCAACCGCTACCCGCTGGAGCAGATCGACCATACCACCAAGCAGACCCGTAAGATCGGTCTGGGTGTAATGGGCTGGGCCGACCTGCTTTTGGAACTGGGTATCCCCTACAATTCGGACGAGGCTGTGGTGTTAGGTGAAAAAGTGATGGGGTTCATCACCGACACCGCGCGCGCGGCAAGCGCGACACTTGCACAGACACGCGGCGCATTTCCGCTCTTTGACGAAAGCACGCTCAAAGACGGCACAGCGGTACGCAACGCCACTGTCACCACCATTGCCCCCACCGGTACGCTCTCCATCATCGCAGGATGTTCCAGCGGTGTGGAACCCGTCTTTGCCTATGTGTTCATCCGCAACGTGATGGACGGCACCGAAATGGTGGAAGTCAATCCCGTACTGCGTCGGGTACTAGAGGAACGCGGGCTGTACAGCGACGAATTGATGCGGGAGATTGCACAGGCGGGCAGCGTGTCTCATGTAACTGCATTGCCGGAGGATATCCGGCGGGTCTTCGTCTGTGCGCACGACATCTCACCGGAATACCACATTAAGATGCAGGCGGCATTCCAGCGCCGCACCGACAATGCAGTATCCAAAACAGTAAACTTCGCACACGATGCAACCATTGCAGACGTACGGCGGGTCTATATGCTGGCATATGAGCTGGACTGCAAAGGCGTGACCATCTACCGCGACGGCAGCCGTGATGCACAGGTGCTGAACATCGGCAAGGTCAATGCGGAAAAACCTGCAGCAACAACAGCACCGGCTGCCAGCACGTCTCTGGCCGGTTTGCAGCCGCGCCCGCGTCCGAATGTGACCACCGGCTTCACCGAGCGTGTCAAAATCGGCTGCGGAAACCTCTATATCACGGTCAACTATGATGAAAACGGCATCTGCGAGGTTTTCACCAACACAGGGCGGGCGGGCGGCTGCCCGTCGCAGAGCGAGGCAACGGCACGGCTGGTCTCTATCGGCCTGCGTGCGGGATTGGACGCAGACAGCATCATTGAGCAGCTTAAAGGCATCCGCTGCCCCTCTACCATCCGCCGTCCGGGTATGCAGGCGACTTCCTGCCCGGATGCTATCGCGCGTGTCATTGAAAAAGTCAAGTGCATCCAAGCCGGAGAGCCAGCGCAGGTGTCTGCCGCTGTCGCGCACACGGAAAACGAACCGCGTATCCAACACTGGACACCACCGGAAAACACACCCATTATGAAGTACTGCCCCGACTGCGGCGCTAAAATGGAGCATGAGGGCGGCTGCGTGATCTGCCGCAATTGTGGTTTCTCCAAATGCGGGTAGGCACAGCCTACCTTTAAAAGTCCAAATGCAGCAACAGCAGATGACATCTGCACAGCCTGAAATAGGTAGAACCGGCCCACCTTTCAACTTAAGCAAGCATGTCCCCATGCAAAGTGCCGACCTGCTTTCATCAATATAAAACCACCCGTATAACCATTCAATGGATATACGGGTGGTTTTTCTATGCTTTAACAAGCTGTTGTTTTATGTGATAAAATCCTATTTGTCATACTCCATGCCGATACCGATTGCCTTGATGTTGGCATCCACCAAATCTGCTTTCCGTGCAGGTACGGATTTACGCAACCCGGCAACCACGGAGTCATATGCGGCAAACTGTGTTTCACGCAGCAGCTTGCCCAGCATAATCATATTGGCAAGACCGTCAAGTTTATTTTCGCTGGCCAAACGGGTGGCGGGGATGTAAAACGCGCGGATATCCGTTCGTTCCACTTTTTTGTCAATCAGAAACGAATCCAGTACCGCCACGCCACCGGGTTTCACATCTTCAATATATTTGAGAAAAGACGGCAGATTCATCACCACAAATGCATCGGGCGTGGTCACCAGGGGTGAGCCCACCGCCTCCTCCGAGATGCACACACCGCAGTTGGCGGTGCCGCCACGCATCTCCGGTCCATAGGACGGCAGCCACGATACTTCGCGCCCCTCCAACAGTCCGGCATAGGCCATCACTTTGCCCGAGAACAGGATGCCCTGCCCACCGAATCCGGCAAACAATGTCGTCATCGTATACGGCTCCGCGACTGATACCGGCACATCGGTTTTTTCAGCAGTGGTCGTTGCCATCATACATGCACCTCCGCCTGTTTCTGCGCGTCCTTGTTCACATTTTCCCCATATTTATCTTTGAACACACCCAGCGGATAATACGGCATCATATTTTCACGCAGCCATGCAAGGGATTCCACCGGGGAAAGCCCCCAGTTGGTCGGGCAGGTGGAAAGCACCTCCACCAGCGAAAAACCTTTTCCATCCAGTTGGTACGCAAACGCTTTTTGAATCGCTTTCTTTGCGGAACGCACATGCGTGGGGCTATCTACCGCCACGCGCTCAATATACGCCGTACCGTCCAATGTTGCCAGCATCTCGCAGATACGCACCGGGAAACCGGCCGTCTGCGTATCCCGTCCATATGGGGTAGTCTGTGTGATCTGATTGGGCAAGGTGGTCGGAGCCATCTGCCCGCCAGTCATACCATAGATGGCATTGTTGACAAAAATCACCGTGATATTTTCGCCGCGCGTTGCGCTGTGAACGGTTTCCGCCGTGCCGATGGCGGCAAGGTCTCCATCACCTTGATAGGTGAACACAACGCTCTCCGGCAGCGCGCGTTTGATACCGGTCGCCACAGCGGGCGCACGCCCATGTGCCGCTTCCACCATGTCACAAGAAAAATAATCATATGCCATCACCGCGCAGCCTACCGGGCAAACGCCGATGGTTTTTCCTATAATATCAAACTCATCCATTGTCTCCGCCACCAACCGGTGGATAATGCCGTGCGTACAGCCCGGGCAATAGTGCATTGGTGTATCAGTCAGGCCTTTGGGTTTTTGAAATACAATCGACATTACCGATCGCCTCCCAGTATCCGCTCAATTTGTTCCAACACCTGCGCCGGCGTGGGGATGACGCCACCGGTACGTCCGTAAAAGTGCACCGGGCGGCTGCATCCAATGGCAAGACGCACATCGTCCACCATCTGCCCCATATTCATCTCAACACTCAAGAACGCCTTGGCGGTTTTAGCCGTTTGAGCGAATGCTTTTTCGGGAAACGGCCAAAGCGTGATGGGGCGCAGCAGCCCCACTTTCAGCCCTTTGGCACGGGCTGCCAGTACCGCGCTTTTTGCCACACGGGCCGACGCGCCAAACGCGGTCACAACCAGCTCGGCATCCTCTATGTAAAACGCTTCGGAACGCTGCTCGTTCTCCATGACGGTTTTATACCGTTTGAAGCGCTCAAAATTCAATTCTTCCAGTTCTTCCGGCTGGAGATAGAGCGAATTGATGATGTTGTGCGGACGTTTCCCCGCATGACCGTTGGTCGCCCACGTTTTAGGCGGCAGTTTGGGGGGCTCCGGTTTCTCAAGCAGCACCGGCTCCATCATCTGACCCAGCATCCCATCGGACAGGATCATGGCCGGGATACGATACTTCTCGCTCAAATCGAATGCCAGAAATACATCATCCACCATCTCCTGCACGGAATCCGGCGCAAGCACCAGCAGATGGAAATCCCCGTGTCCGGCAGCTCGGGTCGCCTGCCAGTAGTCAGACTGTGACGGTTGAATGCCGCCCAACCCCGGCCCGCCGCGCTGCACATTGACAATCAGGCAGGGCAGATCGCAGGCGGCGATATAGGAAATGCCTTCGCTTTTCAAACTGATACCCGGCGATGAAGATGAAGTCATGGCGCGCACACCCGCGCAGGCGGCGCCATACACCATATTGATGGCGGCCACCTCGGATTCGGCCTGCAAATAGGTGCCCCCGATTTTGGGCATCCGTTTGGCCATAAAGGCGGATACCTCCGTCTGCGGTGTGATAGGATAGCCGAAGAAATGCCGGCAACCAGCGCTGATAGCTGCTTGCGCAAGCGCTTCGTTTCCCTTCATCAAAACTTTTTCAGGCATGAACCCATCCCTTACCTTTCCACCACAATGGCCACATCCGGGCACATCATCGCACACATGGCGCAGCCGATGCAAAGTTCCATACGCTCCACATGAGCGGGATGATAGCCTTTACTGTTCAGTGTTTCCGATGAAAGCGCCACGATCCCCCGCGGGCAAGCGGTCGCACACAGGCCGCAGCCTTTGCAGCGTTCTTCATCCACAATCATCTTTGACATATCAAATACCCTCCTGCCGCGCGTATTGGTCTCCGCCGCGCGATCATTGCTTTTAGAAAACTGCGGTCACCACGGGGGCATGACCCACATGGTAAGCGGATAAACGGCAGGCAGACAGAGACGCACGGCCTCCGCCAGGTCCTGCCGCACGCCAGTGCAAACCAAGGGCAGACCAGCGAGCGCCGCCGTCTGTTCCGCAAATGCGGCCGACGCCGTCAGCACTGCCATATCGGTTTCCGCACCCAAGTTGGTGTTGTTCACCAAGCCGGTGGCGGGCAAACGGGAAATCGACTCGATTTCCCGCAGCACCCGCACCGTTTCCTCCGGTGTGGACGTGAGCGGACGGCGGGCATTGAACACATAGAACTGTGCATAGCCCGCCTCGCGGAATCGGGCGGCATACGCGCCAAGCGCCGCGGCGCCCGCGTCGTCTCCGCCAACATCAAGCACCACGGTATAAGTGGGGTCGTCAAACATGACGGCCAATTCACCCGGAAGAGCAGGGCTGTCCAGATTCGTTCCCGCGTAAACGGGCGCGATAACCCGCACGCCTGCGGCCTCCAACGTCTTTCGGCTGTCTGCCGCACGAAAATACGGGTTCACGATGTCCATATCCGCCAGACAGACCTTGCGCCCCGCGCGGGCCATATCCAGTGCAAGATTAACGGCAAACGTTGTTTTGCCGCTCCCGTAATGTCCAGTAATAATTTGCAAACGGTCTTGGAACATCCGTTTTCCTCCGGAGGAATCATACAAAACACGCATTCCATGTTTTGCCTGTACCCGGCTATTATACCATCTGCGTGGGGAAAAAACAATCTGTAATAGTTGGGCGACGGGCATGGACCGCCTTTCCACTCAAAAAAGTTAGCATGTTGTCTTTTTTGTGTATGCATGAAATTATCCTGCCATCTTCTCCATTGACTGAGATGCTATCGGGTCGAAAACTTACCGCGTAGAAAGGCAATCCGCCTGCTGTAGATTTGCCCAACAGGTATTGTAGTCCTACAATCCGGCGGCAAGTTCTACCTGCTTTCGCTTGAATGAACCGTCATGATATGCTATACTCTTTTAAATGGCGTAGTGCCGTTTATCGGCATAATTCTGTCCGCCCAAGGAGGAACTGTGCACATGTCTCAACAATTACCGAATGAGATCGTGCTTCGCCCCGCAACGGCAGCCGATGTGCCTCTGCTGCTTTCATTGATAGGCGAACTGGCTGATTACGTACACCTGCGTGACCAGATGGACATCACGGAACAGGGATTGCATAAAGCGCTGTTTGCAAAACACGTAGCCAGTGCGCTCTTGATGGAATGGCGAGGCGAGACGGCGGGTTATGCCATCTATTTCTACTCTTTTTCAACATTCACAGGGCTATCCGGCATCTATTTGGAAGACGTGTTTGTCCGCCCGGCCTATCGGGGAAAAGGCATTGGCCACGCAGTCTTTACCCACTTGGCACGCAAAGCCTGCGAGGAAGGATGCGGGCGGATGGAATGGGAATGTTTGAATTGGAATGAGCCCTCCATCACGTTTTATGAAAAACTGGGCGCGGTGCAAAAAAAAGATTCGAGAGGATATCGTCTGTCTGGGGACGCGCTGCGCACAGCGGCGGGCCTTTGACCGCCATGCTTTCGGATCATTAAATTCATTGAAAATCCGGCGCCTAACGGACGCCGCTCTATTTATGTAAAGAGATATTGGCATCAGTCAACAGCGGGAGTGTACTTGCGTTTTGAATATTGAAATGAAAGATATCGCGGCAGCGGCCGCAAATCGTGCCACTTTTGAGCACGGCGTGGAATATTACAACCAGCACCGTGTTTCCAAGCTGAAACGAATAAAGGACGAACAACACGCTTGCGAAAAAGTCACTGCGGAAGTGCACGGCGGCAAGTATAATTACGAAGTGGAGGTTACGTTTGATCAAAACGGGGAGACAAAAGAGAGCTGGTGCGACTGCCCGGCCTTTTACGAATACGAGGGCTGCTGCAAGCACATTGTAGCGGTGCTTCTCTGTTGCTATGCCCTGCAAAAAAACGACGCGGGCGGCGAGCGCAATGGAAACGACAACAAAACCGACCACTATGCCGGACGGATGCTGGGGCATTACAGTAAAAAAGCGCTCAGCGACGCCATGGCGCATTCTATTGTCAAAAAGGCACGGCTGGTACCGTCGCTTGAATACGACTACAACGGGCGGCTCAACCTATCGTTCACTGTCGGCCATGATCGGCAGTATATCATCCGGGATCTGTCCAAATTTTATTTCGAGATGCGGCAGGGCGGCACAATGGACTATGGCGCCAAGCTCACACTCACCCACGATATTGCAGCTTTTGAAGAATCCGCGCGGCCATTGGTGCGTTTCTTCATGTCGCGGTATGCGGACTATATGCAGTTTGCAAGCGATGCGGGCGGCTATAAGGCCGGCAAGCGAAGCCTGACGCTTTCAAGCAGTGCTTTTGATGAATTATTTCAATTGCTGGTAGGGCAGAAAGTTTCGATGCGGGTGGATTTCCGCAATGAGAAACAGGTGCTGTTTACCAGCGAGAACCCCGTGCTGAGCCTACAGGTGCAGGATGCGGGTGAATCATTCCTGCTGCACCTCTCCGAGCTGCCGCTTTTCCTCTATATGGGGGAGAAGAATGCCTATGTCATGCTGGACGACAAGCTTTACCGCTGCACGGAAGATTACACATCTTCCACACGGGAATTTTTGCGTGCGTTTGTAGACAAAGGCGGCGAGCTTACCGTCAACCGCAACGACATGCCCTTGTTCTGCTCAAATGTGCTGGACACTATCTGCACGCACGTCGAGGTGGAAGATGCGGAGACGCTGGACCATTTCCGCCCCGCGCCGTTAAAATCCAAGCTGTTCCTCGACATGCCCTCCTCCATGATGGTGACAGGCACTTTACGATACTGCTACGACGGCACCGAGATCAACGCCACCGACGAGCAGCCCACCCCGTCAATCCAGCGGGATGTACGGAGCGAATACATCACCCGTTCGTTGGTGGACAAATACCTCCCTTCCTATGACCTCCCGCACCGGCTTTTATATGTAGACGATGAGGAAAAGATCTACACGCTACTCAACGAAGGTGTCGCAGAACTTTCCACTGTGGCGGAAGTTTACGCCACCGACCGTCTCGGGAAGGTGACCATCCGCAAACCGCCTGCTGTGAGTGTGGGTGTGCGCCTGAAAAGCGACCTGCTGAATGTGACGTTCGACACCGGCGATTTTCCCCGTGATGAGCTGCTAGACCTGCTCAAGGCCTATCGGCAGCACAAAAAATACCATAAGCTGTCCGACGGCAGTTTTGTTTCGCTGGATGACGACACGCTGGGCGAGGTGTCCGAACTGGCACAAAGTTTGGATCTTTCGGACGACCAAATCAAAAACGGCGAGGCCGACGTGCACCGTTATCGCGCCATGGTGCTGGACAATATTTTAAGAGACAGCGCGCTCATCCAGTCCCAGCGGGACACGGGGTTTAAGTCCATGCTGCGGGAGATTCGCAGCATGGACGATGCCGACATCCAGCCCCCCGAAAGCCTGCGCCATATCCTGCGGAATTACCAGAAAAAGGGCTTTCGCTGGCTCAAAACGATGGCGCGCTACGGCCTCGGCGGTATTCTGGCCGACGACATGGGTCTCGGGAAAACGCTGGAGACCATCACCTTTTTGCTGCACAACCACGAGGAAGACACTGCGGACAAACGCATCTCATTGGTGGTTTGCCCCACTTCACTGGTGCTCAACTGGGTCAGCGAGATCACGCGCTTTGCTCCTAGTCTGAAATCACTTGCTGTCATGGGCAATGCCGCACAGCGCGCGGAACTAGTGGAGCAGATCCCGCAGAACGATATCATTATCACCTCCTACGAGCTGCTCAAACGGGACATCAGTCTCTACAAGCCCTATACGTTCGATTGTGAAATCATCGACGAGGCGCAATATGTCAAAAACGCCAGCACACAAAATGCGCGCGCCGTCAAACAAATCAGCAGCAAACACCGCTTTGCCCTCACCGGCACACCGGTGGAAAACAGCCTTGCCGAATTGTGGTCCATTTTTGATTTCTTGATGCCGGGGTATCTCTATAGCCACTCCAAATTCCGTGAAACATTTGAGCTGCCAGTGGTCAAGGGCGGCGACGAACGGGCATTGGAACGGCTGCGGCGGATGCTTTCCCCGTTCATCCTGCGCCGCCTGAAATCCAGCGTACTCAAGGAGCTGCCGCCCAAGACCGAGACTGTGCTGTATGCGCCTCTGGACGGAGAGCAGCAAAAACTCTATATAGCGAACCTCGCGAGCATCCGGCAGGAATTGACCGGCACCTTGCAAAACAGCAATAAACTCATCGTGCTGGCTATGCTCACCCGCCTGCGCCAGCTGTGCTGCGACCCGTCGCTCTATTACGAGGACTACACGGGAGGCAGCGCCAAACTAGAACTTTGTATGGAGCTGCTGCGCTCCGTCACCGAAAGCGGGCACAAGGTTCTGCTGTTCTCGCAGTTCACCTCCATGCTTTCGATTATCGCCGACCGGCTGACGGGCGACGGCATCGGGTACTATGTGCTGAAAGGCTCGACTTCCAAAGAGGAACGCGCCCGGCTGACTACCCGTTTCAATGATGATGATACGCCCGTATTCCTTATTTCCCTCAAGGCGGGCGGCACCGGGCTGAATCTCACAGCGGCGGATATCGTCATCCATTACGACCCTTGGTGGAACGTGAGCGCGCAGAATCAGGCGACCGACCGAGCGCACCGCATCGGGCAAAAGAGCAGCGTGCAGGTCTACAAGCTGATTGCCAAAGACACCATTGAGGAAAAGATTCTCAAGCTCCAGCAGGACAAACTGAAACTGGCGGATTCAGTCATCAGCGAAGGGGACGGTATCATCTCCAAAATGTCGCCGCAGGAGCTGCTGGCCCTGTTTGATTCCTCACCGGAGGACCAAACCGCAGGATAACCACAGATCAAGCAAATCATCTCCAATAAAACGAACAGGAGATTCGAACATGCATTTTCGAGAATTCGGTGATTCAACTCTTCCCTCTGTCATCCTGGTCCACGGCGGAGGTCTGTCTTGGTGGTCTTGGCAGCCGATAATCGACGCACTGGAAGCACAGTACCATTTGATTGTGCCGACCATTGATGGGCACGACGACGATGGAGACACCACATTTTGCAGCATCGCCGACAGCGCGGAAAAACTCATCGCTTATGTGGATAAGTCCTGCGGAGGACAAGTCTACGCACTTGCGGGGCTTTCCATCGGGGCCCAAATCATTGTGGAGGTTCTTGCGCGACGTGAGAAAATAACACGCTTTGCCGTTATCGAAAGTGCACTGGTTTATCCCATTCCCGCATCCGGACTGATGGCGGCGCTGACTCCGTTGGTTTATGGGCTTCTTAAATATCGGTGGTTTGCCAAACAGCAGGCAGCGGTCTTGCAAATACCAGACGCTGCATTTGAGCGATATTATACTTCCAGTTTACGCATGTCCTGTATGTCACTTCGTAATATCACACGCAGTAACGGACAATACCCACTTCCCTCGCACATCGAGGCGACCGATGCGAAGGTACTCATCCTGGTGGGCGGAAAAGAAATCGGCATCATGAAAAAATCCGCCGCGCAGCTTCACGAAGCCATACCGGGAAGTGTCCTGCACGTATTACCCGGCTGGAAACATGGTGCAGCCAGTCTCATCCATACCGATGTGTATCTGCATCTGTTACAGGATCTTTTTGACGGGGAGACAGCGCCGGTTCACTGACATTGTCCTCCTGTCCTTCTATCGTTTATCAATAAAGAGAAAGCACCGGCGATTGTTCGTCGGTGCTTTCTCTTTATTTCTCGCGTTGCCCGCGTCAGTTTTTCTCTTTGTTTTGTTCCGGCGTATCCGTCTGCGACGGGGGGGCATCCGGATTTTGTGGTACATCCGCATCGGGGGATTCCGGCGGCGTCTGCGGTTGCTCGTCCGCCTCAGGTTCTTCTTTGCCCGTCGTACAGTCGTGCGCCTCAGCATCCTCTTGGCACTTGCATTTTGCATTATAGCGGCGGCAGAGCTTGAGGGCAATCAGTGATGCAATCAGCACGATTACAAGGGCCAGGAGCAGAAAACGCCAGCCAATAATTTTGCCAAATACCGTGAACAAGATAGCAATGATACTGAGTGTGGCGCTGACCGCGTACAAAAACCATACCGCCTGCTTTTGAGAAAGCCCCATATCAATAAGCTGGTGATGGATATGGCTGCGGTCGGCCGCAAAAGGGGATTTCCCCTCAGAGAGCCGCCGCAGGATAGCGGATGATGTATCCAAAATCGGCAGTGCCAAAATGAGGATCGGTACCAGAAACGAGATAGCCGCATAGAACTTAAACAGCCCCTGTATGGAGATAACACCCAGCACATACCCCAAAAACATCGCGCCGGTATCGCCCATGAAAATCCTTGCCGGGTTTCTGTTATAGGGCAGCAAGCCCAGGCACCCTCCCGCCAAAGCGGCGGTAAGGACGGCAACCGAAAGCTGCGGGCGCCCTTGCAACGTGGCAAGAATGAGCAGTGTGCCGGACGCAATGCTTGCGATGCCGGCGGCCAAACCATCCAGACCGTCGATCCAGTTCATGGCGTTGGTCATTCCCACGATCCAAATCACCGTAATAAGAATGGACAGCCAGTTGCCAAGAGCGATTGGACCTCCAAACAGCCGTACCGGCAGAGAAACAAACTGGATGCGTGCGCCCAGTGCCACCGCGATGCCCGCCGCCACGCACTGCATGGCAAGACGCGGCAGCGGCGGTAAATTGAACCGGTCGTCAAAAAACGCCATCACTGCAATGATTGCCGCGCCGGGCAGAATCTGAATCATGAGCTGCGCAATGCGCGGTGGATAATATTCCGAGAACCGGCCCAAGATCAAGAGGACAATCAGCGTGGAAAGCAGAAAACCCGCTATAATGGAAAGGCCGCCCAGCAACGGTATGGGCTTTTTATGCATTCGCCGTTTGTCTTTGGGAATGTCAAGCCAACCAATGCGGTACGCAAGTTTGATGACAAACGGGGTACAGACATACGCAATAGCGATCGCCAATATCAGCGTCAGTCCAATGGTGCCATAGGTTTTCAGCGACATGGAAGCATATCCTCCCGTTTAGCGGGCTGTCGGCGGCACCAGCCCCAATTTTTTGCAGGCTTTTGCATAGGTGCGTCCGGCAAGTGCCCGCGCTTTTTCCGCGCCTTGTATATAGACATCCAACAGATGGTCTTTGTTTTTCATCAAGTCGGCATAGGTTTCCCGCACCGGACGCAATGTTTCCGCTACGGCCTCGCCTACGGCAACCTTAAAGTCGCCGTAACCTTTTCCGGCAAACTCCCGCTCAATCTCCGCTGTGGTCTTGCCGGTCACGATGGAATAGATGGAAATGAGATTATTCACGCCGTCTTTGCCCGCACGGCAAACGACCTCGGCCTCTGAATCGGTGACCGCACGTTTAAATTTGCGCAGGATGGTATCGGTGTCGTCCAACAGCAGGATGTATGCGTTGGGGTTCTCATCCGATTTGGACATTTTTTTCGTCGGTTCCTGCAGTGACATCACCCGTGCGCCCGCTTGGGGGATATACGGTTCCGGAATACGGAAGACGTCCCCGTAAAGGCCATTGAAGCGCCCGGCTACGTCCCGCGCCAGCTCCAGATGCTGTTTCTGGTCGGCGCCCACCGGTACCAGGTCGGTCTGGTAAAGGAGGATATCCGCCGCCATCAACGTCGGATAGCAGAACAGACCCACATTGATATTATCAGGATGTTTGGCTGATTTATCCTTGAATTGTGTCATACGGGACAATTCACCGAACTGGGTATAGCAGTTGAGCAGCCATGCCAGCTCCGCATGGGCAGGCACATGGCTCTGGATAAACAGCTGGCTCTTTTCCGGGTCGATGCCGCAGGCCAGCAGCAGTGCCATCAGCGAAAACGTCTGCTGGCGCAGTGCCGCCGGTTCCTGTCGGACGGTGAGCGAGTGCAAATCCACCACCGAATAGATGCAGTGGTATTCTTTCTGCAACAGCGGCCAGTTGCGCATCGCTCCCAAATAATTCCCAAGCGTGGGAATGCCGGTGGGCTGTATGCCGCTGAACACATTTTTCTTTGGGTTTTCCATTCGTGGTCTGCCTCCGCTTTCTATAGAGCACGCACATAGGCTGCTTTTTTATTGAATAGGTATCTCGCCGAGCAGTTCCAGACCCTTTTTGATCTGTTCTTCAGACGGGGTGGAAAAGTTCAGCCGGAACGACCGGCTCTCACCCTGTGTATCCGCCAAAAATGCAGTGCCCGGCACCACCGCCACGCCTTTGCCGAGAGCAGTTTTGCAATATGCAAGCATATCGTTTTTCTCGGGCAGGGTACACCACAGGAACAGGCCGCCCTGTGGTGTTGTATAGGCGATACGCGGGTCAAAATTGTGGCGAATGCCATCCAGCATCCTGCCGCATTTCTGCCGGTAGAGCGCACGGATACTTTGCAGATGTGCATCAAAGCCATCCCACTTTAGGAACCGTTCCGCAATCATTTGCGGCAGCATGGCGGTATGGACATCCTCACCCTGCTTGGCCACCACCATCTTCTGCAAGACCTCCGACGGGCCAAGCGCATAGCCCACGCGCATCCCGGCAGACAAGATTTTGGAGAACGTGCCCAAATAGATGACGCGTCCGTCTTCGTCCATGGACTTGATGTGCGGTAAGTCGTCCCCCGCAAAACGCAACTCGCCATAGGGATTGTCTTCCAAAACCATAATGTTGTATTTGCGCGCAAGAGCATAGACCGCGCGGCGTTTTTCCATGCTGGTCGTGATGCCGGTGGGGTTTTGAAAATTGGGGATAATATAGAGCAAGCGAACACGTTCCTCGGTGCGCAGTGCCTGCTCAAGCCGTTCCACATCAATGCCGTCGCTCTGGAGCGGGATGCCTTTGAGCCGAATGCGCAAAGACCGGAACGCGTTGAGCACGCCGATAAAGCTCGGGTCCTCACAGAGCACGGTGTCGCCCTCGTCGCAGAGTGCCTTGGCGGCCAGTTCGGCGCCCTGCTGCGCACCCGAAACTACAATCAAGTCATCCGCCGGCCGCACGCAGCCATAATTGTTCTGCATCCGTTCCCGCAAGAGCGTGCGCAGAGGCATATACCCTTCGGTGATACCATATTGCAGCGCCACCACCGGATTTTCTTCAAGAATCTCCCGCGTGAAGGTGCGAATCATATCCACCGGAAATGATTCCGGCGCGGGGTTGCCTGCCGCAAAGGGAATGATGGATGGGTCAGTCGTCGCTTTGAAGATTTCACGGATTGCCGATGGCTTCAACGCCGAAAGGCGTTCGGAAATCTGATATTCCATTAAAAAAGACCTCTTTACAATATATAGGAAAGCACCGGTCGATTCGAGGCGCATAGCATTCGACCGGCGTTTCCGCACAATAAACAAAAAAACGGTTGGAACCGCCGCATTGCATCATATAAGATTATTTTATCACAATGCCCGCACCTTGACAATAACACCAGTCTAAATGTATGATAAAGGGTGTGCTGTGGCACATTGATAAGGATCAAAAACCGCCGCCGGCCGTTTTTATACTATGCCGCCCGGGCGGTTTATTTAGAGAGGAAGTTGCACATGGGTCAAACAGAAGTGCGCACCCGTTTTGCGCCCAGCCCCACCGGTTACATGCATGTGGGCAACCTGCGCACGGCGCTTTATACCTACTTGATTGCCAAGGCGCAGGGTGGGAAATTCATTCTGCGCATAGAGGACACTGATCAGGAACGTTACGTGGAAGGCGCAGTCGAAATTATTTACAAGACATTGCGCGAAACCGGCCTGCTCTGGGACGAAGGTCCGGATATCGGCGGCCCGGTGGGACCGTATATCCAGAGTGAGCGGCGGGGAACGTATGCCCGCTACGCCAAGGAACTCATCGAAAAAGGCGGCGCGTATTACTGCTTCTGCGGCAAGGACCGGTTGGATGAACTGCGCAAAATTCACGAGGCCAGCGGTGTGCCCCACAAATATGACGGTCATTGCCGCAATCTGCCGCCCGAGGAAGTAAACCGTCTGCTGGCGGAGGGCGTGCCTTATGTGGTGCGTCAGAAAATCCCCGAAGGTTCCACCACATTTCAGGATGTGATTTTCGGCGACATCACAGTGGAAAACGATACGTTGGATGACAACATCCTCATCAAGACCGACGGTCTGCCTACCTACAACTTTGCCAATGTGATCGACGATCATCTCATGGGCATCACGCATGTGGTGCGCGGCATCGAGTACCTGTCCAGCGCGCCGAAATACAATCTGCTCTATCAGGCGTTTGGGTGGGACATCCCCACCTATATCCACTGCCCGCCGGTCATGCGGGACGCCAACCACAAGCTGTCCAAACGCAACGGCGATCCCACATATGACGACCTCATCACGGACGGCTACCTCAAGGAGGCAGTGCTCAACTATGTCGCCCTGCTGGGCTGGAGCCCCGGAGGCGAGCAGGAAATCTTTTCGCTGACGGAACTGGTCAACGCCTTTTCTATCGACGGCATCTCCAAGTCGCCGGCTATTTTCGACATCGCCAAGCTCAAATGGATCAACAGCGCCTACATCCGCGCCATGAGCCTGGAGCAATTCCATGATCTGGCGCTTCCTTATATCAAACAGGCAGTCAAACAGGACGTCGACACGCGTCTGATTGCCGAAGTTTTGCAGCCGCGCTGCGAAAAACTGACCGATATCCCTGAGAAGCTGGACTTCATCGACGAGCTGCCCGTGTATGACAACGCGCTCTATGTGAGCAAAAAAATGAAAACAAACCCAGCAAATGCGTTAGAAACTCTTCGGGACGCGCTGCCTGTGCTGGAAGCATTGGAAGACTGGTCGCGAGAAAGCCTGCACGCGGCGCTGTTCGGCCTCGTGGAGAAAAAGGGCGTAAAAAACGGCGTGGTGCTCTGGCCGGTGCGTGTCGCCGTCTCCGGCAAACAGTTCACGCCAGGCGGCGCAGTGGAACTCTGCACACTGCTTGGAAAAGAGGAGTCCCTGCGCCGGATACAAAAAGGCATCGCGTTGCTCTCCGCCCAGGCATAATGGTGTATATTTCGACGATTTGTAAATGCTTCTTTTTGGTAAATGAGTGGAATTACGCATAAAGTCGTCGAAAACGTGCATACTTTACACAGTCTTTACAAAATCTTTACCTTCATTTGCTTTTGACCCCTCTGCAAAAAAGGTATAGTGGAAATGGTAGAGATAGTATGCAACACTAAGGAGAAAACATTTTATGAAGAAGCTTTTGGCAGCAGTCGCCTCAGTGGCAATGCTGGGTGTACTGTTTACGGCGTGCAGCAACTCGAACGGGGCCTCCAGCAGTTCCTCCGACTCCAGCGCGGTCAGCGGTACCGTCACAGCGGCAGGTTCCTCGGCGCTCAAACCGTTGGTAGACGCGGCTAAAACAGCCTTTCAGCAAAAAAATCCTGATGTTTCCATCACTGTCAGTGCGGGCGGATCGGGCGTCGGTCTTCAGCAGGTTGCAGCCGGCACAGTCGATATCGGTAACTCTGATGTGACCGCCGAGTCCAAGCTGCCTGCCGATCAGGCAAAAACACTGGTTGACCATCAGGTTGCTGTCGTTGGCGTTGCGGTCATTGCCAGCTCCGATGTGAAAGTGGCCAGCCTCACCAGCCAGCAGCTTTCTGATATTTTTACCGGCAAGATCAAAAACTGGAGCGATGTCGGCGGTACGAATGAACCCATTACGTTGGTTACCCGCCCGTCCAACTCTGGCACCCGCGCGTTGTTCAAACAGTATGCGCTGAATAACGTCGAAGAAACTGCCTCCTCCCTCAACACAGATGATTCCGGTGTTCTTTTGCAGGACGTTTCAGGCAACAAGGGCGCGATCGGTTATGTCGCTTTATCCTACTTGGTCACCAGCCCGAGCGTTAACACCATTAAGATTGACAATGTTGCGCCGACACTGGATAACATCTATTCCGGCAAATACAAAGTCTGGGGCACCGAGCATATGTACACTAAGGGTGAGGCCAAAAGTGCGACAGCCGCATTCATCAAATATATCCAGTCTTCCGATTTTGCAACACGCGCAGAAACCCTTGGATACGGTGTGGCCAGCAAAATAAAGGTACCGCATACGGACTCTTCTTCCTCCGCGTCTTCTTCGGCGGCGTCTTCGGCGTCCTCTGCGGCATCTTCCAAATAAGCATACAGCTTGCAGCAGCTTAGTCAATGCATCCCATTGTTTCGCAATGACATATGCACCTGCGTAGCGGTAAAGGCCGGCGGTTTTTCCGTTTGGCCTTTACCGCTACGCAAACGCTAAGGGGTATAAAGGATGGAGAAAGTGCTTTCAAAAGAACAGCAGATTATAAAAAAGAAAGTTGATAAACGGCCGGTTTTTCGGCTGGACTATTTTAGAAAAGAGTCGCTTGGGCGATCCATTGTCACGATTTTTGGGATTTTCACGGCGGCCATCACACTGATTATTGGCATTTTCCTGATTGTAAACGGGCTGCGAACCTTCACCGTATACCACCACAGCGTTTGGGAATTCCTGTTCTCCTCCAAGTGGTCTCCGATAGACGGTCCGATAACCGGCGGGCAGTATGGACATGTAGGTGCAGCCGTCTTTATCTTTGGCTCCATCTCTATCTGCTTTCTGGCGTTACTTATCTCCACGCCTTTTAGCCTAGCAGCGGCGATCTTTATGGTTGAAATCTCCCCCAAAATGGGCAAGCGCTTTCTACAGCCGGCCATTGAGATCTTTGTAGGCATTCCGTCGGTGGTTTATGGCTGGACGGGCCTGGTACTTCTGGTACCCTTTATCCGCGATGTATTTCATTTGCAAATCGGGTTTAGCGTGTTGGCTGGTGCCATTGTGTTGGCAATCATGATTTTTCCGACCATTACCAGCATCTCCGCAGATGCCATCCGCCATATTCCTTCGGCTTATAAAGAGGCCTCCTACGGACTGGGTTCCACCCGGTGGCAACTTATCTGTAAGGTGATTATGCCGGCTGCTTTGCCCGGTGTCCTTACAGGCATCATCCTTGGTCTTGCACGCGCTTTCGGCGAGGCTCTTGCGGTCGCTATGGTTATTGGACCAATGAACGCTTTTCCAAAGAACATCCTTTCACCAACCAGCAACCTCACTACCATGATCGCCGGTGCGATGGGGAATGCATCACAAGGCGGTGAGCTGCAAAGCGCCTTGTGGACAATGGCACTTCTGCTTCTTCTCATCTCGTTCGCCTTCATTATGATTGTCCGCATCATCGGGAAGAAAGGAGCGTCACGTTCATGACCAGTTCTGTCAATAAAGCTCACCCTGTCAGCAAAGCAAGGCGCGCTGACCATATTGCGACCGGCGTCCTGTACGGTGTAGCAAGTTTCTTCCTGCTGCTGCTTGCGGCATTCACCATCTTCATCCTCTACCGCGGCGGACGGGCCGCATACATTCTCTCCGGTACGCCGGGAGTCGGCATTGGGGCGCAGCTCTTTAATACTGTTTATCTGGTCATCCTCTCTCTGGCCATCAGCACCCCAATCGGCATCTGCGCAGGTATCTATATGGCTGAATATATGCGGGAGGGACGTCTTGCGAGTTTCATCCGCACCTGCATCGAAACACTTTCCTCCCTGCCGTCCATTGTCGTCGGCCTATTTGGCTACCTGGTGTTTCTGGTGATGACGCATTCTTCTTATAACCTGCTGGCTGGTGCGTTGGCTGTCTCTATCCTGAACCTGCCGCTGGTAACCACTACCACGGAGGATTCCCTGCGTGCCATCCCCAAATACTACAAGGAAGGCAGCCTTGGCATCGGCGCAACTCACTGGCAAACCATCGTGCGCGTGCTGGTGCCCGCCGCCATTCCCCGCATCATCACCGGCATCATCCTCGCGGGAGGCCGCGCATTCGGTGAAGCGGCCGCGCTTCTCTATATCGTGGGCACAGGAACAGACATCAATTTCAGAAACTGGAACCCGTTGAGCCGAATGTCCCCAATCAACCCGTTCCGTTCCAGTGAAACGCTCGCCATGCACATCTGGGATATGAACACCAATCCATCCGTACCGCACGCGCATGAACAGGCCGATTTTTCGGCGGCTATTTTGATCATCATGGTCTTTGTATTCAGCCTGGGCGCACGTATTATCGGCAATGCTTTGGAACGTAAAATGACCGGAAACAAAAAGTGACGCGCTGGAGGAAAAACAATGAAAGTCAAAATGACCGCAAAGGATGTCAATCTGTACTACGGTGAAGTCCAGGCATTGAAAAATGTCAACCTTGCTGCCTATGAAAACCACATCACCGCGCTGATTGGACCGTCCGGCTGCGGTAAGTCCACCTTTATCAAAACGCTCAACCGCATGAACGATTTGATTTCTTCAGTACGCGTGGATGGGGAAGTCACCCTGGATGGCGAGGACATTTACGCCCGTGACATGGATGTCACCCTGTTGCGCAAACGGGTGGGCATGGTATTCCAACAACCCAACCCGTTCCCCATGTCTATTTATGACAACATCGCCTACGGTCCTCGCATCCACGGCACAAAAAATCGTGCAGCGCTTGACACCATCGTAGAAAAGAGTCTGCGCGGCGCCGCCCTGTGGGATGAAGTAAGTGACCGCCTCCGCAAGAGTGCGCTGGGGCTTTCCGGCGGCCAGCAGCAACGTCTTTGCATCGCGCGCGCGCTTGCGGTGGAACCGGAAGTGTTGCTGATGGATGAACCAACCAGCGCACTCGACCCAATCTCCACCATGAAGATTGAGGAGTTGGCCGGTGAACTCAAAAAGCAATACACCATTGTCATTGTTACACACAACATGCAGCAGGCCGCCCGCATCTCCGATTTCACCGCATTTTTTCTGCATGGAGAGATCGTCGAATTCAGCGAAACGAATACGCTTTTCTCTATGCCGAAAGACAAGCGTACTGAAGACTACATCACCGGACGCTTCGGGTGAATATTACCGCTGTTCTCCGCATATATGATACTGGGACAGCACCGTCAATGGATACCCACTGTTTCTTTATTGATTCCATGCCGAGAAAAACACATTTGGCAAACATGTATTTCATATATTGAGGGGGAAAAGCGTGAACGTGCGTACTGAATTTGAAAAAGAGCTGGAACAGTTACACCTGCGTTTGATTCGCATGGGGGGATTAGCGGAAGAGGCCATCGACCGCTCCATCATTGCATTTGAAAAACAGGATATCGCTCTGGCACAATCGGTCGTGGAAAATGACAAGCAAATTGATGATTTGGAGCGGGATATCGAGACCCAGTGCCTGCGGTTGCTTCTGCGGCAGCAACCGGTAGCCAAAGATCTGCGCGCGGTATCCGCCGCGTTGAAGATCGTCACCGATATGGAGCGTATCGGTGACCACGCAGTGGGTATTGCGGACATCCTCGTGCGTTTTGGAGAACATCCGCCGACCCAATCCATTGAGCATATCCCGTTGATGGCCCACATCGCGTCCTCGATGGTAAAAGACAGCGTCAACGCGTTTGTCCACAGTGATATGAAACTCTCTCGGGAAATCATTGAGCGCGACGATGAGGTGGATCAGCTGTTTCATACCATCCAACAGGAAATCGTGACCATCCTTGTGCAAAACCCAAGCAATGCCGATGAAGCAATCGATCTGTTGATGATTGCAAAATACATTGAGCGCATTGCGGATCATGCAGAAAACATCGCGGAATGGGTTATTTTCTTCGTGACCGGTTCCATCAAGGACCAGCAAATCCTATAAGCGGCAGGGTTGTTTCCAGACGATTGAGACTGGGCGTCTCGGTAATGGACTTGTATAAACACGCATCTCCACGATTGAAATACAGGAGAAAATCGGCATGGCAAAAATGGCATTCGTGGTGGAAGACGAAGAAAACATCCGGGAAGTCATCAAATGCGCATTAGAATCCTGCGGTCTGCATGTCTTGGGATTTGAGGAGGCCGAATTGCTTTTTCCAGAGATGGAAAAACATCTGCCGGATCTGATCCTGCTGGACATTATGTTGCCCGGCATGGATGGATTGACTGCACTGCGCCAGATTAAAGCGGGGCCCGCGGCCCATGTACCGGTTATTCTGCTCACCGCCAAAAGCAGCGAAATCGACAAAGTGACCGGTTTAGATTTGGGCGCCGACGATTATGTCACCAAACCGTTCGGCGTATTGGAACTCATGGCCCGGGTACGCGCCGCTCTGCGGCACACCGACCAATCGGGTTCCAGCAAAAGCGTGCTGACCTCACATGGTATCCGCCTCGATAAGGAGCGTCACGAAGTCACTTTGAATGAAAGGGCCGTCGAATTGACGCTCAAGGAATTTGAATTGCTCAAGCTGCTCATGGAAAATCAAGGGAAGGCTATGACACGCAATAGCCTGTTGGACAATGTTTGGGGCTATGGGTATGCCGGCGAAACCCGTACGCTGGATATGCATGTACGCAGTTTGCGGCAAAAACTAGGTGCGGACTGTGATGGCGGGCGTTTTATCACCACGGTGCGCGGTGTTGGATATAAGTTCGACGGTTGAGAAAAACAATCACCTTTATTATATGGCCGTGTGCGCTCAGCTCGCACACGGCCTTCCGTTTCCGCAAAACAAATGTATTCGGTGCAGGGGGAATTAACATGCTCAAGCGTTCCGTTTGGTGGGCATCTGCTTTAGCGGTGCTGGTAGGCGTATTGGCGTGCAGCGGCACATTGGCTTTGTTCACAGATACTATGCAACCCACCGCAGGCTATGAAAATATTGTTTACAGTTTGCTTTTTGGTCTGCTGGCAGGCGCTGTTACCGCGCTGTTCACCTGCCTGCATGTGCAAAGACGTACGGAACAATGCATGAACGGCATCATACAGGTCTTGGAACAATTGCGTCAAGGCGTTCGAGACAGCAAGCACATCACCATACAGGATGCATTCCTTCCGGGCCAGGCCCGTGTTGGGGAATTGCTGATGCAGATCTCACAGGCGAGTGAAAAAGTGCATTCTGAACGCGCACGTGCCGATGATATGCTCAACAATATGAATGAAGGCCTTGTAGCCTTGGACAATGCCCTCACCATTGTGGTAATGAACAAACGGGCAGCCGAGTTTTTCAAATCCGGCGATGAAAACATGCTGGGGCAAAACCTGCTGCATTTGACCCATATGCCAAGGCTCATTGAAGCCGCCACCCAAACGATTGCAACCGGCCAAGCGGATTCGTTTGATTGGGAGGACACCGAGCGCCGCCTCACGCTGCAAATCTCCATCAGCGCCGTGAATGGGATTGTTGCGGAAAAAAGCAACGGCGTCATCCTTTTGATTACCGATGTGACCGCCGTGCGCCGCACTGAACAGATTCGCTCTGAATTTGTAGCCAATGCGTCACATGAACTCAAAACCCCGTTAACTGCTATTAAAGGGTTCGTAGAACTGATGGAAGCTGACATCATTACCGAACCGGAACAAGTAAAGGAATATTTGGGACGCATCCAAAAAGAAACAGAGCGCATGATTGAACTCATCAACGACATTCTTCACTTATCAGAATTGGAATCGGTGAACGCCGATGTGGGCTTCACCACCGTCAGCATGAAGTTGACCGCCCAGCGTGCGGTTGAATCAGTTGCATTGTCGGCCCATAAACGGAACATAACAGTAGAAGTGAAAGGTGACATGGGGACATTGCGTGCCAACCCGGATCGCATGACACAGCTTGCGTTAAATCTCATCGACAATGCGGTCAAATATAACAAACCGGACGGCCGTGTGCAAGTGGAGATCTCGTCTAAAGACGGCAATGTTCTGTTTTGCGTCAGCGATACCGGCGTAGGCATCCCCCCCGATTCAACACAGCGTATTTTTGAACGGTTTTACCGGGTGGACAAAGGTCGCAGCCGCCGTCAGGGCGGCACTGGATTGGGGCTGTCCATCGTCAAGCATATCGTGGGGCTGTACCGAGGTCACATTGAGATTGAAAGCGCTGTTGGAAAGGGCACGACCATCACTGTTATTTTGCCTGCCAACCTATAATATTACCCCGGCACTTACCTATAGAAGCGTATTGTCACCGAAACAGTGCACTGCATGGCCATTTAATCTATGATTACATTAGCACTGTTGCTTTGTTCCTCATTGCCAATGTAATACTTGCTCAAGCAGCGCATAGACCGGTATCGCCGGTCTATGCGCTGCTTGTTGCCAGGCTATACGCGGGAATGGAAATTTGCTATAATACAGACAAGAATCCAAATCAAGGCGCACACGGCTTGTACAGCCGCCGACAGGCGGGTCGTATTAAAAGGAGGGCGTTGCATGAAACGATATCACATGCTGGTGTCCGGCCTGGTGCAAGGGGTCGGTTTTCGTTACTTTGTCTGGCAAACAGCCCTGCGTTTGGGCCTGATTGGTTGGGTAAAAAATCTGGACAGTGGGGAAGTCGAATTGGAAGCGCAGGGCGCACCCCATAAACTGGACCGTTTCACCAAAGAGGTGCAAAAAGGGCCTCGTTTCTCTCATGTAGACCATGTCGACATACAGGAGGTTGAGACAACCTCTGATACCGGATTTCAAATTTTAAATTGAATAGACCGGATGTCTCCGGGATATGCCGCGTACAACAAGCATCCCCGTACAGGATAATTCCTGCACGGGGATGTATCATATGAAAAGGGATTCATATCATCGTTTAGAAAAGATCGTTTACACTGCCTGATTGAGCGCTTGATCCAAATCCGCAATCAAATCATCCGGATCTTCAATCCCAATAGAAAGCCGAATTGTCTCCGGACCAAAGCCCGCAGCCTTCTGCTCTTCCGCTGTAAGCTGCTGATGCGTTGTGGAAGACGGATGAATGACCAACGATTTGGCATCGGCCACATTGGCAAGCTGCGAGAAAATCTCCAGACCATCAATGAATTTCTTGGCTGTGTTAACGTCGCCCTTCACATCAAAGCTGAAGATCGAGCCGACGCCTTTTGGAAAGTACTTCTGCGCCAGCGCATGGTATTTGTTTGAGGGCAGACCCGGATAGCTCACATCTGCCACTTTCGGATGCTTGCTCAGGAAAGCCACAATCTTCTCCGTGTTGGAAACATGGCGCGCAACGCGCAGGGACAAAGTTTCCAAGCTCTGGATAAACAGCCAGGAATGCCATGGGGCCAACGTGGCGCCCAGATCGCGAAGCAGCTGTGCGCGCACTTTGACAGCAAATGCCACGCCTCCCAGATCAACATACTTGATGCCGTGGTAGCTTTCATCCGGCTCGGTAAAGCCGGGGAATTTTCCGCTGGCCGCCCAGTCAAAATTGCCCCCATCCACGATTATTCCGCCGATGGCTGTGCCATGCCCACCGATGAACTTGGTTGCGCTATGCACCACTACATTTGCACCGTGTTCAAAAGGGCGGAACAAATACGGAGTAGCAAAGGTGTTATCCACAATGAGCGGAATGCCCGCATCATGGGCGATTTTGGCAACTGCATCAAAGTCAATAATATTGATACCTGGATTGCCCAGCGTTTCGATGTAGACCGCCTTGGTCTTGTCATCGATGGCATTTTTGAAGTTTTCCGGTTCATCAGGGTCCACAAATGTGGTGGTGATGCCATAACGCGGCAGCGTGGTGGCAAACAGATTATAGGTGCCACCATAAAGTGTGCTGGCCGACACAATGTTATCGCCCGCGTTGGCCACATTCAAGATGGCATAGGTGATAGCCGCCGCGCCGGATGCCGTCGCAAGACCTGCCGTACCGCCTTCGAGCGCTGCAACGCGCTGTTCAAACACATCTGTGGTCGGATTGGTCAAACGGGAATAAATATTTCCCGGGATTTTCAGACCAAAACGGCCCTCAGCCTCTTCGGTATCTTTAAAAACATAGGAGGTCGTTTGATAGACCGGAACAGCGCGGGCTCCGGTAGTCGGGTCGGGCGATTCCTGACCGGCATGAACCTGCAATGTATCAAAGCTGTATTTTTTCTCACTCATGTGTAAAGCAACCTTTCTTTTTACCGTTCTATTCTGATGGATGCCCCTAGAGGATTCTGCGGGGCAATACGGATGTGCCTGACCCGATCCTCCGGATCAGCCGCCGCAACAGGCTATGCAAACCTGCCTGTGACACATTCGCCGGGTCGCAAGTTCCGCAGCAGACCATCCGATCATGTTAGCCATCCGCCTTTCATATAAATAACTAAATATATTGGATTTATATGTATTACTATAACCTAAACATGCGTATCTGTCAACACCCATTATGTAATTTCCACAACTTCTTTAGTAGGAAATCAGCCCTGCTTTATTGAGGAGGAAAGAACCGCGTTCATGCTTCCGGTCCGATAGCCGTTCAGATCAAGTGCCACATAAGTAAACCCTAATGCTTGTAGTGCTTGATGCACCCGCTTGGCATTTCCATTTTCAAACATGCGCGGCATCTCGTCGGGCGAAAGTTCGATGCGCGCAATATCACCGTGATGGCGCACCCGCACCTGCCGAAAACCCATATCCATAAGCAGCTGCTCTGCCAAGTCAATATCGTGCAGCTTTTGACGGGTAATTTTTTCACCATACGGGATGCGGGAAGACAGGCAGGCAAAGGAAGGCTTATCCCACGTGAGCAGACCCAGTTCCCGTGAGATAGCGCGGATATCGGCTTTGGCCAGTCCCGCGACACGCAGGGGGCTATGAATGCCCTGTTCCGCTACCGCCTGCAAACCCGGGCGAAAATCCCCCAAGTCGTCCAGATTAGAACCCTCCGCAATCTCCGACACCCCGAATTTGTCCGCAACCTTGCGGATTTTATGGAACAGCTCATTTTTGCAGAGATAACACCGGTCGGTCGGATTGTTTTCAAATCCTTCGACATCGAGTTCTTCCGAAACAATAATCTCGTGCCGCACTCCAAACGCTTTTGCGAGCGCAGCAGCTTCACGCAGTTCACGTTCGGGATAAGTAGCGGAGCGCGCCGTCACAGCCAGCACATGATCTGCGCCAAGTGCATCACAAGCGGTGCGCAGCAGCAGAGAAGAATCCACCCCGCCTGAAAATGCAACTGCCACACTGCCCAACCCGCGGAGATATGCAAGCAACGCCGCATGTTTATTTTGCAAAATAGAATCCATGATATCCATCCCTTCTATCAAACAGCTTGAAACAATATCGGCCTTAATCATGTCGTTCTCTGGCCGAAAACCGCGGAAACGGCGGAAGGCGGGTGCTTTTGCCGCCATCCTGCGGCAGCACTTCCAGCACATCCAGCAAGAATACCGCCAGCGGCAGCCCGATAACCAATCCCCACAGCCCTATCACGTGCTCTGCAATCAACAGCACCAGAAATGTAATGAATACCGGCAGCTGTGTCTTGTTGGACATCAGTTTCGGGTTAAGGACATAACCTTCCAGTGCGTGTAGAACGGCGACAAGGATTAGCACCCAAATCACCTTAGTAACACCGCCGGTCGCGTATCCCACGATACACAACGGTATCAGGGAGATAAATACGCCGGCCACGGGAACCAGTCCCAGCACAAAGATCATTGCAGCCAAACCTATGACGCTTGGAAACCCCATGATAAACAAGACAACGGTGGAAATCACTGTGTTGATACAGGAAATCAGCAGCTGTGTCTGGATGACGCTACCAAATGAATTGGAAAATTTCTTTGTGAAATATCGCATGTCTTCATACATCCAGTGCAGCTTGCTTCCTTTAAACTGCCGCAAAAAAGCACGCACCGAGGATTTGCCCAGCAAAAAGAACAGACTAAGGATCAGTGCCATAAAAATATTGACGCTGGCGGTGCCGATATTGCTCAAGAACTGCACGATGGTCGTGCCGCCATTCGCCAGATATTTGGAAATATCCACATGGCCGGATACAAACGACACGATGGATTGCAGGGAAAATTGGCTGCTGTCGGTTATTGCCGTTTTTGGTGTCGATGCAAATGTCTTATTCATACTGGTGATCAAATCGCCAATCTGGTGAACGATTACCGGGATATAGATCCACATCAAAATGACCAGCGCCAAAATGACCAGTGCATATAAGATAATCACCACAACGCGTGGATTGGTTTTTCGTTTAAACAGCTTTAGATACAGTCCACTGACGACTTTTTCGGCACTGTTTCCAAAATAAATAAACATGAACGTCAGCAAAAAAATCGAAAGCATCTTGCGCAGCCAAACCAGCACCACTATGATCGCTATAAAAATCAATATGCGCCGCACATAAGGCTTTTTGAAAAAAGCAAACAACGTTTCCATGTATGGAGCCTTTCTTCAATTCATCAACTCGAATAAATGTCTGTAATAATCTAAAACGGGGTCGCGGAAAATCAGTTTCCAGCGACCCCATGTCTTACGGAAAACCCACCGTTCCGCGCCAAGCGACGCAAGAAAAAACGGGACTGTCTCTATCATAACGCACCCTCTGGCAGGTGTCAAGTTTTTCGGTGTTCCACATTTTCCTTCAATAAATACCCTTCGCAAAAGACGACGTCCCCGTGATTTTTTTAGAAAAAACGGTGAATGGATATCATAATCCTGCCTGCGGGTGGGATACTATGCGTGTACCAAATGAAAGGAGTGTATCAATATGTCTCAACTAAACCAAATGGAATTACAAAACCTCCGGCACATGATTGGTTCTCACGAATCCGCTTATCAGAAACTGCAAGATTATGCGCAGCAGGCAAATGACCCGCAAATCAAGGCGTTCTTTGAAAAATCCGCGCAGGGCGCCCAGAGCACCAAGCAAAAACTGATGTCATTTTTGAACTGAGGAGGTATCTAATATGTTGCAGGAAAAAACCATGGTCAACGATGCGTTGGCCGATGAAAAAACAGAGTTGACGTTCTACGCAAACGCCATCTCGGAATGCGCCAATCCGCAGCTTCGTTCCACGATTCAACAGATTCGCAACAACTGTGAGACTTCGCAGTATGAACTGTTCCAGCTGGCACAGTCCAAAGGATATTACAAACCGGCCCAGCAGGCGAACGACAGCGAGGTTCAGCAGGTCAAATCCCAGCTTCAGGGCTAAATCCCCGCAAAAGTCATCCAAGCAAAAGCGCCCGCCGACACGGTGGGCGCTTTTGCTTGGATGTGCCGCAGAATTGTCTTGTTGAGCAGACCGCCTGCCACAGATCACTACCGGTTTTGCCAAGCGGGCAGCCGCGCAAGCATCTGTTCGGCCAGCACACGCGCTGCCTGCGCATCGATTCCTTGCGTCTTAATCAAAAACCCTACAGTCGCCTCCAGCTTTTCGGGATAGGACTGCATGGTGCCATCCGGCTTTGCACAGTATTTGCAATATGGTTTGCTCACATCTCCCATGGCATGATCGGCAGGCTGCTCCATCGGCATTCCGCAAGCAATACAAGTGGTCATATTAATCCCTCCACATTTGTTTTGGTGTATTCAGTAAAACAAAGCCTGTTGCCATCCGGATCCTCGAACTCCACCGCCGTACCGGTGGCAATGGCAAACGGCTCGGACAGAAACCGCACACTAAAGACACGGGCCCCCTGCACGTCTTTGATAGGTAAAAAAACATTATCATAAGCAATCATAGTGATCCTCCTTTTCTTTATCCTCATTGTTCAGCGCCACACAAATCAGCAATAGGTAATGGTCAATGAGCGTGTCCCCATAGCGCTCCAAAACGTGCCCCTCCGGTGCAAACAATCTAGCATTGAGGAGATAATAGCTAACTAGACCCATCCATGCGTTAAAGTGCAGGCTGACCGGCGCTTTTTTAATGGTTCCTGCTTGCATCCCGTGCTCTAATGCAGGGCAAAGATGAAAGGAAATCGCCGATTGCACTGCAACCCACGCCGCGCGGGCTGCTGGTGGAAGATTTTCTGTGTCGCGCAACAAGCGTGCATAAAACATCTCATATTTTCGCATGGCTTCCATCTGCGCCTCCATCACTGCACGGACAGAAGTACCGTTTGCCGATGACAAATGCGTTTGAATAGCCATTTCTTTGGTGTAGGTCTCTATCATCTCAACCACCAACTCGTCTTGTGTCCGAAAATGGGCAAAAACCGCGCCGTGAGAGACCTCCGCCGCTTTTGCGACATCCGCTGCCCGAAAAGACTGAATACCGCCATTGCAAAATTCCTGATAAGCCGATTGCAAAATTCGCTGATGCGTTTCTCGTTTTTGCTCTTCTCGCGTTTTCATTTAATTGACTCCTTGGTCATTGACTATAGTGTCATTATAATGTTTTTTTGAAATTTGTCAATGCAATGCATCCGTTTTGTGATAAACTATTCTATAGATGTACACCGCATCATATGATACGTGCAGATTTTCTCACATCTGCACAAATCAAATACTTTACGGAAAAATCAGGTGCTCTTATGGTTATAATCAAAAAGCTCCTTTTCGCATTTAAGCAACGATATCCCGCATTTTACCAACTGGTCGGGTTCTGTGTGGTGGGTGCTAGCGGTCTACTGGTCATGCTGGCGGCCTATTACCTGACGCTGGCCTTTCACGCAGACAAACAAGTGGCAAATCTTATCGGATTTGCCTCCAGTACTGCCTATGCTTATTTGATGAATTTCGTTTTTGTCTTTCAGGCCAAAACAGTGCCACCCAAACGCGCCGCAGTCAAATTTTTTGCGCTGTATATTGTTTTGTATATATTCAGTGCGTATATGGTGCATGTCTTTACAGATTTGCTGCATATCAGCGTGTTGCTCG
Source organism: Ethanoligenens sp. (assembly GCF_047718355.1). Classification (NCBI taxonomy): domain Bacteria; kingdom Bacillati; phylum Bacillota; class Clostridia; order Eubacteriales; family Oscillospiraceae; genus Ethanoligenens; species Ethanoligenens sp. The sequence goes on along the minus strand of NZ_JBDNLG010000003.1, from coordinate 7,224 downwards.
TACCGGTTCTTAATTCTATTTTAATCACTCCGCCAAGTTTTTTGGGCAGCAAGTATTGGGTGTTCCGTGAGAAAAAGCCACAGCCTACCCACCACGCACCCTCATAACCCCTTCCGGACGGTGAATTCTGCGTGCTCTTTACAAGCGTGCGTATTTCTGATATACTATTTAGGCTATCCCGATATCAATATTTTCCCGTCCTGCTTGTTGATTGTACTTCGACAGGCGATGGGGTTATACGATTTCGAAACGAATACTTAGCACCGGTATCTCTTATACGCGCTTGTAGCTCAGCTGGATAGAGCGTTAGACTCCGACTCTAAAGGTCGCAGGTTCGACTCCTGTCAAGCGCACCAAAAAAATCCATGTGTCAGGATTCAAACTGGCATGTGGATTTTTTCTTTTTGCTATACTTGGTTTATGTTATTTATAATGCAGGAAGGAGCAAAACTATGGCACAGTATGAATATAGGTTTGTTGAAATTCCCCTCTCACCGATGACTAAGCAAGCTGATGATATTAAAAAATGCAAAGAGGTAATTGCTTCTGATGCCCAAAATGGTTGGAGACTTAAACAAGTTGTTGTACCATATCATGAGCGGTTCGGACTATTTAGAGCAAAAGGCTATGAGATTATTTTTGAAAAGGAAAATCATTAATCATGACTTCGATATGAGCATAATCAGAGCCTACATCTAAATTGAGCAAATGACACATTTTTAGGAAGAACCAGTGAAAGCAGATTGTTTTCACTGATCAGCCTGTAGGCAAAAGACACCCATCTATGGTATAATAGACCATAGATGGGTGTCTTTTGATGCATATAACAAGACCTTTTCTCAATGGAACGAAATCTTTGTCGACGTTACCATCGCTTCCGCGATTCTCGACCGTGTCCCGCACCACTGCACCGTCGTCAATATTAAGGGCGAGAGCTACCGGCTCAAAGAGAGAAAAGAATACATGAAGCAGAAACAGCGCATTGTCAACACTCTTCTTGGACAGGGGCAAACCTGATTTTTTAACATTCACTCACCGCTGTTTTCCTGCATTTTTTAACCCCCAAACCTACAAATTCAAATCGGCGTTGACAGTCATACGACATATTTAGCAGCCTACTATCTGTTTATACACATAAATACGGATAGGCTGTGGAAAATGCAGAGGTAGGAGAGCAATGAACATTGCTATATGCGACGACGATTCCAGCGAATTGAAACGGTTGAAGGCCTTACTTTATCATATCACGTCGCGCCTTGAACATATGGTACAGATCCATACATACAGCAAAAGTGCTGATCTGTTGTTCGATATCGAGGAAAACCCCAGGGCATTTGATATCTTGTTCCTCGATATGTACATTGACGAGCGTATCGGCCTGGATGTCGCTCGATATGTCCGCAGCAGAAACATCCAATGCGGGCTGGTGTTTATCACGGCTTTTCCGGATAAAATGGAGGATTGTTTTCAGTATCGCACATCCGGATACCTGCTCAAACCAGTTACGGAGGAAAAACTGGAGTGTGTCCTCTGCACGGCGCTTCAACATTTTCGGGAGAGAGCAAGATCCGTGTTCCGTCTCGATTTGAAAGATCGAGAGGTCGTCATCCCCTATGAAAAGATTCTGTATTTCGAGAGCCGGCTGAAGACCGTTTATCTATATTGTTCCGACGGCAAAGAACCACTGACCTTTTTCGCAAAGCTCACGGGAATTCCCGACCTGCCTACGGATTACTTTTACATCTGTCATAAAAGTTATATTGTCAATTTCCTATACGTCCATGAACTTGATAAATCAGGGCGCAAATTCATTTTGTATAATGGGCGGGAGATCCCCATCAGCCGCCCCTATTACAGCAAGGCTCTGGAAGCATTTACCGCCTTTCATTCCATCAAAAGGTGACGCATTATGTGGAGGTCCTTTGTCAATCGATTGATCCGTTTTGTCATCCCCATATGCTCGACAATCGCATTCGCTTCCATTCTCATCAGCGAACTGGTATTTACGAGATCCGACAGTCTCTTTGTAATGCTGAATATTATAGGGTTCGCGCTCTCCATCGTCGGGTATAATCTGTTCGCACTGCATTTGATACAGGCCATTTTAAGTCGCCAAAAACAAAAGAAACAAGACGAATGGGCAAACAGGGAACTGGGATTTCTGTTGCAGCAAACCGACCGGATGGAGTCACATCAAAAGGACATGTACAAACTGCATCACGACCTGCGCAATCACATGGGATTGGTGGATACCATGCTGCTGGAGGGTCGCTCAAAAGAGGCGGCTCTCTATCTGCGCAGCCTGCTCGAAAAACTTCCGGGGGGTGACCTCTGATGCGGCAAACGCCCTTTTCTCCATTTCTGCTGACCTATTATTTTCTCGGCTCGGCTGGAAATTCAGCCGGTATTGTTTTTTTTCTGCACCAGTTTTTAAAGCCAAAATATCGCACGTCTCTGATCTTTTTATTCTTTTTCATACCCGGGGCAGCTTTCGCGGCGTTTTATCTGGTGATCCCTCCTGTCGTACGCGATATCGCCACTATCGCTCTGACCGTCGTCATCACGGTCTTTTCCTATCATGGAACATTGAAAAACAGGATATTGACCGCTATTTTATTGCAGCTGGTCATGGAAGTCTCGGGTTTTTTCATTCTGTTGGCCCTTTTAATGAATGACATGACGGACGCGGAACTGTACCAAAACTATGCCCTCAACCTTTTCTCCAATTGTATTTTGATCAATGCCGTGCTGATCCCGCTTTCCCTTTTGCTGAAATCCATTCTCGGCCGGTTCGACGCTATAAAGGAATTTGTCAGCCGGTCTCTATTGATGTTCACCACATTGGCGCTCCTTTGCTGCCATCTTCTTCTTACAAATTATATCTTCCAGAATATCACTGCACATCATATGGTCACGGTCGTCATCAGCAGTTTCTGCCTCGTCTTTATGCTCAGCAGCTTTCTGATTCTGCTATGGATGATCCGAGGCATTTCCAGCGCGGAAAAAACGGAACGGGAAAGCATTCGGCTACGGCAGGAACGCATGCTTTCGGAAGAGCGGCTGCAGCAAATACGTGCATACAGCAAAGAACTGGGCGCACTGCGCGATCATCTAAGCACGATACTGTCGCAGGCGCTCCGTGATGTTGAATCTGGCCGTACGGAGAGTGCGATCCGCAACATTGAGCGACAACTATCGGAAACGCAGAGGGTGCGACGGCCCAAACTGATTGAAAATCATATTGCAGATTATTTCACGGAGAAACTGCGACAGCAATGCGTATGCAACCAGATCGAATTTCAATCGGCTGTCTCTTTACCAGACAAAATTGAAATTGAGGACATGGACTTCTGTACGATACTTGCGAATATAGTCGATAACGCGGTAAAAGCGAGTCTTGTATGCACGCAGGGTCGGTTTATAAGGCTGGAAATACATAATAACCTGAATATTCTGTTTGTGGGCTGTAGCAACTCCACGCGGGTGCAAAATGACGGCCGCAAGGAAAAACGGCGGTTTGGGTCATTCGGTCTTCAAAACATCCGGGAGGTCATTGACAAATATGGAGGGGACCTTCAGATACGGCGTGAATCCGAGACATTTACCATCCAGGCGATCCTTTATCTGCGCCGGTAAACCTGTGCAATTCTGCAGTTTCCTCCGCTAATTCTGTTCATTTTGAAAGACAGCGCTGTTTTCCGCTATTATGTGGAAAGCGGCGCTGTTTTGTGTAACACATTTTAGGCCGTGGACACACAGCACGGCGGTGCATCATGGAAAGGGTGGGGGATTCTATGTCATTTTTTGACGAAATCGGGAATACATTGTCAGCCAAAAGCAAAGACGTGGCCCAAAAGGCAAAAGATTTTGCGGAAGTGACCAAACTGAGCAGTCAAATTTCGCACGCTGAAGAGGCCATTCAGAGGATTTATACGCAGATTGGCCATCAATACTTTGAACGTTTTGCAGAAAAAGACGATTCTGTATTTGTCAACGAGATCCGCCAGATCAGACAGAATCTTACCGACATTGCATCCATTCAAAAGCAGATCAAGCTGATTCGCGGTGTATATCCATGCCCGCAATGCGGTGCAGATGTTCCGAACGGCAGTGCATTCTGTCCGAGTTGTGGGCGTACGATCGACGCGGCAAACGCTGCGTCGGATGTATTGCCGCAACACACCTGTGTTGCCTGCGGGGCGGCATTGCCGCCTGACGCGCGTTTTTGCCGCAATTGCGGCGCGAAGCAGGAACAGGGCGCATCAGACACGACCCGCGGCACGGATGCGCTCTAACAAACAGATACTTATTTTTCCAGTGGAGGGGAAGAACACATGTTTTGCGTACATTGCGGAAAACAATTGAGAGAGGGTACGGTGTTTTGCCCGGGCTGCGGCATGAAGCAGGCCACCGCACAGTCGGGCACCACGGACATCTCCAGCTCGCCTGCAGCAAGCACCACGACCGTACAGCTCTCAGCAAAAACGAAAAAGATTACGGCGGTAATCGCAGCAATGGCGGTCGTTTTGATCATTATTCTAGCCGCGGTGCATTCCGGCAATGGCCTCACGGGCACATGGCAGTCCGGCCTGGGGCAAACGATGGAATTTAAAGACAACGGCACCGTCATTTTGAGCCAAGGGGGCTCAACTGCCACGACAAAAGTCCGCTACACCAAAAGCAGGAATATTCTCACTTTCTATGATTCGAGCAACGGAAGCAACCCGGTCAAGCTGGTTTTCACCATCAACCATGACACACTGAAAGTTACAGGCTACCAGACCGGCAAAAACACTGTTAGCGACTATAAAGACAGTACATGGATGCAGTTCCAGAAGACAAAAAAACAGAGTTCCTAAAAACAAGAACAGAGGAGAATGCGATATGGCCTACTGCACCAAATGTGGCACGATGACCGCAGACGGAGAAAAATTTTGCAGACATTGTGGAAACGCGATGGAACATGATCTCAGCGCGTCTACCACCGCAGCTGCGACTGCGGCATCTGTCTACCGCACCCAGGCACCCGCACAAAAACTTCTATCGCCCAATCCGGCTATCAACCTGCTCAAAACCCACGGCTCTTCTGGAAAGATGCTGGTGGCCGCCATTCTTTTTTCCCTAATGGTATTGATCAAACTTATTACGGCATTCCAAGGAAATAATCTGATTAATTACATTAAACAGATACTTGGAGACAACAACCTGGGTGGACTTTCCAGCTCACTGGATCCGTTTCTCGAACCGATCCAGCAGGGAATAGTCGCCTTTAATCTTCTGTTGCTTATTCCCAATATCTTCATTCTGGTTGGACTATGGCTGTTTTTTAACGCCTGTACCGACACTACAAACCCTCGAATCAATACCAGCGGACTGACGCTCATTCAGGTCATCGTCATCATTCAGCTTGTAGGTATCTGCATCCTTGGCGCCATTATTGAGATTGCGCTCATCGCTGCTACCGCCTACACCGGGAATCTGGCAAACGGATTCGGGGCCATGGAATATGCTCAGGGAAGCATCGTTTTGTTGATAGTTGCCATTCTGTTGGTGGCGGGAATCTTCACTTTGATTATTCTGTACTACTCTGCCATTCTTTCCACAGTTAAATCGGCAAAGCATACGGTGCAAAGTGAGCGGGTCGCTGTTCCCAAATTGGCTGGTTATCTGGTATTTGTCAACTTTGCCGGGGCGGTCATCGCGTTGATTGGGGGCGCAGTATCCGGAAACGCCGCACAATTTTTTGCCTCGTTGCTCAATGCGGTTTTTCTTGTTCTGATTGCGTTGGTCGTAAGCGGTTATAAATCCGCAGTACATGGAATTTGAGGATAATGATATGAAAAAAACCTTTGGAATTTTCATAGGGATGATAATTATTGCCACACTTCTTACATCCTGCAATATGCTGATTCCAAAATCATCGTCCTGGAGAAGTCAAGAATGGTGCAGAGTGTGAACACCCCAAAGCTACGGTTAAGCAGCGAGACCTTTCGCAGCCTGCCGATACACGGTAGGCGGTAAGCCGCCCGGATTGCTGGTATAAACGCGGATGCGGTTATAATAGGTCATGATATACCGAAAAACAATCGTCTTGACCTGTGCCATCGGCATCTGTTCCGCCCGGATTTTATAGAGCTTTTCCTTTTTCAGCGTAGCAAAGAAGCTTTCCATCCGCGCATTGTCATAGCAGCGCCCGGTACCGCTCATGCTTTGCACGGCCTCATATCGGGCGAGACTTTCCCGAAAATCCGCGCTAGTGAACTGACTGCCCCGGTCACTGTGCAGAATCATACCGCGTACGTCGCGCGCCCGACAGGCACCTTCAAACGCGCGGATACACAGCTCCTTTCTCATGTTGTCGTCCATGGAAAGGCCGACAATTTCGCCATTGTAGCAGTCCAGAACGGCGGCGATGTAGAGTTTTCCGTCCATGCACGCAACTTGTGTGATGTCAGTCAGCCATTTTTGATTGGGAGCAGCCGCGATAAAGTTCCGTTGAATCAGGTTTTCCGCCTTTTGTGCCGCGGCATCTGCTTTTGTCAGTCCTTGAGGCCGGCGGACTGGCGGCTTCAGCAGGCCGCCCTTTTTCATGGCGCGCCGTACGGTGGAACGGCTGGCCTTCACGCCCCTTTGCTTCAGCGCCAGCAGAATCCGTCCCACACCGTAATTCCGGTTGTCCGGATGTTCTTCATAAATCTTTCGGATCTGGACCAGAAGAAGCTGCCACGGTCGGAGCGTGTCCTGCACCCGAAGGGAGCGGTAGTACCCGGACTCGCTCACTTTCAGGAAGCGGCACAGAGCGTGGGTACTGTACTGCCGCCGGCGTAATGTGACATATTCATGCAGCCGTTCCGGCTTTACTTCTTCCGGTCTTTTGCGAAAAAACCAAGCGCATCCTTGAGAATCTCATTAGCCTTTTGAAGCTCTCGGACTTGCTTCATCAGTTCCCTCTCGTTTTCGGAAAGCGGTGCGTCACGGCGGATTCCGCTGCCGACGAAAGCATGGTCCCCGTAGGCCTTTCGTTTCTGACGCCATTCCGCCAGCGAGTAGTACGGAACCCCGAGCTGCGCCGCCGCCTGCTTCACGCCAACCTCGTCGGACAGTTTGACCGCTTCCTCTTTAAATTCTTTGTCATATTTGCGCATTTCAAACACCCCATCATTCTTTCTTTAATTCTATCACATTTGGGGTGTTTGACCTCTGCACTTCTATGATATCCCTCCA